>NZ_JAEHBO010000007.1:0-133414 GCF_016483575.1 Bacillus cereus group sp. N12 | reverse complement strand
GTCTCGTGGGCTCGGAGATGTGTATAAGAGACAGGTAAAAGCCCGATTGGTTCAACTAATAATCAGTGGGGGATGAACAAAACCCCACTGATTAAAGTTTCACTTTATACTTCTACTAGCAGCGCATAACATTCCCATATTATTTTCTGTTTTTAATTGAAAAATAGAATTTGTTTGAATAATTATTCTACAGCTATATACCTAGGAGCACTTTCTTCGTATAATGAAGAAGTATGAATTTTGAATTTGTATAAATTTTACATATTGAGGTGAAAAAGGAATGAATGCGCGGCTAATGGAACTTATTGATGTGAGTACAATAGAAACCATGGCAGAACAATTTTATAAATTAACCAACATATCACATCAACTTCTTGATGCTGAAAACGAATGTATATTTTCATTTGGAATTAATGAAATGAAAGTATGTAAACTTCCAAAAATTGAAATCCCCCTTTTCTTATACAATCAATATTTAGGATCTTTTGTTGTATGGTCCAAACGAAGCGAAATTTTCAATTGCCAAAAATATTTTGAAATGCTTTCTAACCTTATTATAACTGGGGTGAAAAAAGAAGTTCAAAGTAAAAATATATCGTTACTTTCTCGAAAAGAGGAAGAACTACATACGATCTTACAAAACATGCCTGTTATGGTTGATGCGCTTGACTATAATGGAGATTTTGTTTTGTGGAATCGAGAATGCGAGATTGTAACAGGTTATACTGCTGAAGAAATAATTGGGAATCAAAACGCTCTTCAATTACTGTATCCTGACCATAATTATCGCCATCAAATACAAAATAAATTTTTGACTCGTGGAAAAAATTTTAGAGATTGGGAAATGAGTTTAACATGTAAAAATGGAGAAATTAAAACGATAATGTGGTCCAATATATCAGAGCAATTTCCTGTAACAGGATTTAGTTACTGGGCTGTTGGGGTAGATATTACACATTTAAAAGCAATAGAAGAGCAATTAAAACAACAAACCTCTGAATTAGAATTAATTTTCAAAGCTTTACCAGATTTATGTTTTTTAACAGAAGATGATGGGACAATTATAGATTATAAAGCAGGATCCCCTACAAAATTTTACGTGCCCGCAGAAGCTTTTATGGGAAAAAAGTTTTACGAAATATTACCGTCTCCAGTAGCACAGCAATTTCAAGAAGCAATTCGCCAATTGAAAAATGAAGGAAAGAATGTAATTGTAGAATATCCTCTAACAATTAATGGAAGTATTGATTTCTTTGAAGCCAGATGTTTACCATTATTACAAGATAAAATTATGATCATTGTCCGCGATATTACAGAGCGGAAAAAGGCAGAAGAATTGCTAAATAAATCAGATACACTTGCGGCAATTGGTCAATTAGCAGCCGGTGTAGCTCATGAAGTGAGAAACCCATTAACTGTAATTAAAGGATTTATACAGTTATTCCAAATTAATAAAGAGGATCAAGAGAAATATTTTGACCTTATGCTTTCCGAAATAGAAAGAATAGAAGCAATTCTCCAAGAGTTTTTGTCGATTGCTAAAACTGATGAAATAAATACAGAAAAGAAAAATATTTATCAAATTTTTAAAAATGTCGTATCACTAATTAATACAAAAGCAATCATGACAAATATTCAAGTTGAACTATTTACAGATTCCGAAGAGATAATCATTGAATGCTCAGAAAATCAATTGAAACAAGTTTTTATTAATATTTTGCAAAATTCAATTGAAGCAATGCTAAATGGTGGGAAAATTTCAATTCATATAAAAGAAATACATAAAAATGGTGTCATTATTAGTGTAATAGATGAAGGAATAGGAATACCTGAAGAAAGAATTAAAAGATTAGGTGAACCTTTTTATAGTACGAAAGAAAAAGGTACCGGTATTGGATTGATGTTAAGTTATAAAATTATTGAAAGTCATCAAGGAACAATAAGTATAATGAGTGAGGTTGGTGTCGGGACAACTGTAACGATTTACTTGCCAAAAATGCAGAGTAAACAATCTCTATCAAATTGTGATGATAGATGTATTTCAATACGTTCTAATATTAAATCTTAAAATACTTAATACCCAATAACAAAGCTAAGCTTTTGTTATTGGGTATTTTTATATTTAATTTAGTAAACTTTACCTTTTCTTTATGTTTGTTTTAATTTCTATTAAGTTTTGAACATTATATTTATATGCGTACAAAGTAATGTGTGGAAATTGTACATTACTTTTAATATAGAAAGCGTAAAAGTATTAAAAATGTTGTAAGGAGGAGATTATGACGAGGTGAAAAAGAAAGAGAAAAAGAGTGGTAGAGCAATACCGATGCGCTTAAATATTTTATTCTTTTGTGTATTTTTATTATTTTCTGCCATGATTATACAGTTAGGTAAAGTACAAATTGTCGATGGAGAGACATATAAAAATGAAGTAGAGAAGAGAGAAAATGCAACTGTGAGTCTTTCTGTCCCGCGTGGGAAAATATTTGATCGAGAAGGGAATCCAGTTGTTGATAATAAGTCTTTACGCACGATTACGTATACAAAGATGAAAGGTGTAAAATCAGAAGATATACTAAAAACTGCAAGACAACTTGAGGAAATAATTGAAATGCCGCAAGAAGATATAGACAAGTTAACTGAGACGGATAAGAAAGATTTTTGGATGCAATTAAATCCAAAACTCGCACAAAATTTAATATCAAAAAAAGAAATAGACAAGTTTAGGGAAAAAGATATTACGGGTAAAGACCTAGATAAGAAAATAGAAGATTTAAGAAGAAAGCGTGTTACAGATAAAAATCTTCAAGAGTTAACAACTCAAGATATAAAAGTGTTAGCTATTAAAAGTAAAATGACTGCAGGTTACCAAATGGCTCCTCAAATTATTAAAAAAGATGTGAGTGAAAAGGAATATGCAAAAGTTAGTGAAAATTTAGGGAATCTTTCAGGGGTAGACGCATCGGTTGATTGGGAGAGACACTATGTAAATGATGGCTTATTTCGTTCAGTCCTTGGAAACGTTTCGAATGCTGATGAAGGATTGCCACGTGAACGATTAGATTATTATTTAGTGCGTGATTATAGCCGAAATGACAGGATAGGGAAAAGTTACATTGAGCAGCAATACGAGGATGTGCTTCACGGCTCGAAAAAAGAAGTGAGAAGTATAGCTGATAAGCAAGGAAATACAATGAGAATGGAAACAGTTTCTGAGGGGAAAAGTGGGAAAAATTTAACGTTAACAATTGATATGGAATTACAGAAAAAAGTTGAAGAGAGCATAGAAAAAATATTAAAGGCATATAAAGGTTCAGAATCAATGTTAGACCGTGCTTTCGTTGTAATGATGAATCCGAAAAACGGCCAAGTATTATCAATGGCTGGGAAAAAGCTTATAGAAAAAGACGGAAAAACGGAAGTAGAAGATTATGCTTTAGGTACGATGACAAGTTCATATGAGCTTGGATCAACTGTTAAAGGTGCAACAGTATTAACAGGATTTGAAACGAAAGCTATAACACCAGGTACATATTTTTATGATGCACCAATGAAGTTTAAAGGAACTAAGGAAAAAAAGTCTTGGAAAGAGTTCGGAAATATTGATGATCTAAGGGCGTTACAAGTTTCTTCAAACGTTTATATGTTTAATACAGCATTGAAAATTGCAGAAGTAGATTATGTGAAAAATAGTTCGTTAAATATTAAACAGGAATATTTTGATAAAATGAGGTATTATTTCAGGCAATTTGGATTAGGTGTTCCAACTGGTATTGATTTACCGAACGAAACAGCTGGACAAATTGGTAAAAAAGATAATCAACCTGGTTTCTTACTAGACTACTCGATTGGACAGTATGATACGTATACACCACTTCAGCTTGTACAGTATATTTCGACTATCGCAAACGGCGGTTATCGAATGAAACCACAAATTGTTCAAGAGATTAGAGAACAAACCGCTCAAAAGGATGAAATCGGTAAAGTGATGCATGCAATAGAACCTGTTGTTTTAAATAGAATTGATATGAAAGAAGAATATATCAATCAAGTAAAAGAAGGGTTTAGAAGAGTATTCCAAGAAGGGGATGGAACGGGAGTAAGGGCGTTCCAAAAAGCACCGTATAAACCAGCTGGCAAAACAGGAACTGCACAGACTGTATACGGTGGAGAAAGTGATATTGGGAGAAATGAGAAAGGCGATCGTATAGAATGTTATAATTTAACATTAGCAGGATACGCACCATATGATGATCCAGAAGTAGCATTTTCCATTGTAGTACCATGGGTTAAAAATGATAAGTCTGGTATTAACTCTGATATTGGAAAAGAAGTTTTAGATGCTTATTTTGATTTGAAAAATATGCGATTAACTGGCGAAGCACTAAAAATAGATGACTCTAAAGAGAATTAAAATATACGAAACGTCTCTAGCATTTATATGAACTAGAGACGTTTTTACATACGAATAGATTAGAAATGAGATATATATGAAGCAATTGATTCTAAAAGATTGGAGAAAAATATGTAGCTATATTTTAATTATAATAGGAATTATTAGTATTAATAAGTCATTTTTATTTTGTATGGTAGAAGGAATTTCGATGCAACCTACTTTGAATGAAAATAATCGCATACTAGTTAATAAGGCTAGTATCTATTTTTCTTCTTTTCATCATGGTGATATTGTAATAATAAAAAAAGAAGACGAGCCTACATACTACGTGAAACGAATTATTGGATTACCAGGGGATAACGTACAAGTAAGAAACGATGTGGTATATATTAACGGTAAAAAGCGAGATGAGTTGTATATACAGTTAGATATGTCACAAGTATCAAATCGTTTTTCAAACTTTAGAGAAATGAAAGTTCCCTCGCATAAATTATTTGTACTAGGGGATAATCGTAATCATAGTATGGATAGTAGGAATACACTTGGACTGATCGATGAGTCACATGTAATAGGTAAAGTAAAAATGGTTAAAATAATTCTATTAATTATTCACGTTTTATAAAATAATTCATATATTGATAGCATAGGACAAGCAGAAAAGCTTATCCTAACCTCACAGAACACTCCTTATCACAGTTAGGCATCTACTTATGTAGATGCCTTTTCCGATGAATAATAATTATTTATCAACCTAAAGTAGCAAGCGTATTGGGACTATTAGGGGAAGATTTCTTGTAATAATAACAGTACGATTAATAAGAACATTGAATTGTAAGGAGTGAGAAATACGTGTTGAATATTTTAATAGTTAATTTTCCTGCAGAGGGACATGTAAATCCTACATTAAGTTTAGTAAAGGCCTTTACTGAAAGAGGAGATAACGTACACTATATTACAACGGAAAACTTTAAGGAAAGGCTTGAAGTTTTGGGAGCTATTGTACATACTCATCCGGATTTATTAAAGGAAATTTCTATTGATAATGAAACTTCATATGGATTAAAATCTTTCTTTCGTGTACATGTTCAAACTTCTTTATATATATTAAAAATTACGAAAGAATTATGTAAAAGCATAAATTTTGATTTCGTAGTTTATGATATATTTGGTGCCGGAGAGTTAGTAAGGGGATATTTACAAGTTCCAGGCATAGTTTCCTCTCCTATATTTTTAATTCCACCAGAAGTATTGGAAACCTTGCCTTTTCATCCAAATGCAGAAAAACAATTCCAACCCGATGAACTCTCTGAAAAGTTACTGTATCAAATGGAACATGAATTTGGAGTAAAGCCCAAAAATCATCTTCAATTTATGCAAAATAAGGGAGACATTAGTCTCGTGTATACAAGTCGTTATTTTCAACCTAATAGCGATTCGTTCGGAGAAAAGAATGTTTTTATTGGGCCGAGTATGATAAAGCGCAAAACAAATATAAAGTTTCCACTTGAATTGCTTTCAAAAAAGAAAGTTATTTATATTTCAATGGGAACACTTCTTGAAGGGCTCGAACCATTTTTTAATACTTGTATTGATGCTTTTTCAGATTTCGAAGGAATTGTAGTAATGGCAATCGGTGATAGAAATGATATGTCAAAAATTAAGCAAGCTCCAGACAATTTTATTATATCCCCTTACGTACCTCAATCAGAAATATTAAGTGAATCAAATGTTTTTATTACACATGGTGGAATGAATAGTGTACACGATGCAATTCATTACAATGTCCCATTTGTGATAATACCGCATGATAAAGATCAACCTATGATAGCGCAAAGATTAACTGAACTTGAGGCAGCACATAGATTATTGAAAGAGCATGTTAATGTGCAAACTTTAAAAGAGGCGGTAACAGACGTTCTTTCAAATGAAAAGTATAAACATGGCATTCGAAAACTGAATGAAAGTTTTTTAGAGTGTGGTGGTTTCAAAAGAGCCATTGCAGTTATTGATGCTCTTTTAAATAAATAGTTCGGACAATATACAAGCATAGAGGCTCTACCTTTATGCTTGTATATTATTATCCAGCAAATTGTACAGCAGTATTTGCATGTAAAAAAGCAGTATCAAAAACAGGAACAGTAAGGTCATTTTGGGAAATAAGTAATGGTATTTCAGTACAGCCTAGTAATATACCTTCCGCACCGTTTTGAATTAATGAATTGGTAATTTGTATTAGTTTCTCTCTTGAAGTTTCTGAAATAATGCCTCTACTTAATTCGTTTAATATGACGTGATGGATAAAAGTTCTTTCTTCGTCATTTGGGATAATTGTCTCAATGTTATATTTTGCTAGTCGTGATGTATAAAAATCTTGTTCCATCGTTTGTTTCGTTCCTAATAGTCCGATACGTTTTATATTCTGTTCTACCATTTCTTTAGCACTTATATCACCGATATGAAGAAGTGGAATTGATATTGCTTGTTCTACTTCCTCAGCAAATAAATGGACTGTATTTGAACACATTAATAAACATTCCGCCCCGGACTTTTCAACCTTTTTAGCAACTGTGACTAATTCGTTTTTTACTTCTTCATATTGATGGTTTTGTAATAAAGTAGTTACTTCTCCAAAATCCATACTATATAAAACGAGCTTCGCATTTTGATCGTATTGAGAGAGTGTTAGCGTATTAATATGTTTATAGTATAGTGATGTAGATTCCCAGCTTAACCCACCAATTAAACCAATTACTTTCATCATACATTCCCCCCTGTAACAATTTTGAATCCATTATTTCATAATTCCGATAAGAATACAATGATTTAAATACACTATTTAATAAAAAATAAAAATAATTAGAAAAGTGTTGAAATTTATCTTTCTTAGTGCCATAATACGAATTACAAATTAATACTTATCCAGAGAGGTGGAGGGAACGGCCCTAAGAAACCTCAGCAACCCCTATGTGCATTCATAGGAAGGTGCTAATTCCGCAGAGGACACGATGTGTTTTTTGAAAGATAAGAGGATTCTTGCACGTGAAAGAAAATGACCTCTTATGTAAGAGGTCATTTTTTGTTGTATAGAAAGGGAGTGTCGATGCATAATTCATTATTAAAATAAATATAGAGTAATGAAAGCTGACTAATTTGAGAGGAGAATTGAAATGAACAAATTATCAACAAAGTTAGTAGTAGCAATCGGAATCGGAGCAGCTTTATATGGGATATTAGGACTTTGGGGATTTACTATTGCACCAAATACATTTATTAAACCTGGATTAGCTATATTAACCATTTTTGGAGCGTTATTTGGTCCAGTAGCAGGACTGTTAATAGGACTTATCGGTCATACCGTAACAGATACGATCTCTGGCGGGGGGATTTGGGGGGGCTGGGTTCTGAGCTCAGGAATTATTGGTTTTGCGATGGGGCTCATTCAAAAAAGAGGTGGGTTTAATGTGAAAAATGGGTCGTTTAGTAAGGGAGATATTTCTTATTTAGCAATTACTGGTTTAGTAGGTATTGTCATTGCTATTATATTTGCTGGGGTATTCGATATTATCGTGATGGGAGAACCGTTTGACAAAATTGTTATACAAGTATTAGGGGCAACCATTGCTGATGTTATTGTTTTCTTAGTTCTTGGATTACCGATTACAATTGGCCTAGCAAAATCGAATAAAAAACATACACATTTAAAAATTGAAAAGTAGGGATGTTAACATGCAACCAATTATTTCGTTTGAAGAATTCAGCTTTCAATATGAGCATGCAGCACAGCCTACTTTGAAAGATATTACATTTCATATCAACCCTGGTGAAAAAGTACTAATTGCTGGACGAAGCGGTTCTGGGAAGTCGACATTAGCTCATTGTATTAATGGGCTAATCCCATTTTCGTATGAAGGGATTAGTACTGGTAACGTATTAATTGCTGGTAAAGACCCGAGGAAAGGCAGTATTTTTGAACAGAGTAAGCATGTAGGAACAATATTACAAGATCAAGATGCTCAGTTTATTGGACTTACAGTAGAAGAAGATGTCGCTTTTTATTTAGAAAATGAATGTGTAAATCAAGATGATATGAAAAAGAGTGTTGCAGACTCATTAACAAAGGTAAAGATGCATACTTTTCGTAAACAAAGTCCGCATGAATTATCAGGAGGACAAAAACAAACGGTTTCTCTTGCAGGTCTCTTAACAACAAATGCGGATATATTATTGTTCGATGAACCTTTAGCAAACTTAGATCCGCTAAGCGCCATACATACGATAGAACTTATGAAAGATATACATGCACAAACTAATAAAACAATTGTAATTATTGAACATCGAATAGAAGAAATATTAAAATTGGATTTAGATAAAATGATTTTAATTGATGAAGGTAAAGTCATTACGGTAGGGACTCCGGAAGAAATATTAGCATCAAATATATTGCCTCGTATTGGCTTAAGGGAGCCGATTTATATTGAAGCATTAAAGAGATTACATTTTGATAGTAATAATGCCGTAATATATCCACTAGAAAAAATTCAAAAGGAAAAAATTAGTGGCGTTTTAAAAGAATGGATGCAGAAGCAAGTTTTTTTAAAAGATGCTACTAAAAATAAAGAATTATTAAGAGTAGAGAATTTATCATTTTCCTATCCTAATAGACAAAGAGTATTGGAAAATATAAATTTTTCGATAAGTAAAGGAGAACTTATAGCTCTTTTAGGACACAATGGAGCTGGAAAATCAACATTAGCTCACAGTCTTATTGGTATAAATAAAACAAGTAATGCAGGGATTTTATTAGATGGAGAAAATATTAGTTCTTGGTCTATTCGTAAGCGTGGGGAGATGATCTCTTATGTGATGCAAAATCCAAATCATATGATTACACAACCTACTGTTTTAGAAGAGGTTTCATTCACATTAAAATTAAAAAAGTTTTCTAAGGAAGAAGTTAACTATAGAGCTGAAGAATCATTAAAAATCTGTGGTTTATATCCATTTCGTAATTGGCCAATTCAGGCATTAAGCTATGGGCAGAAAAAGAGATTAACTATCGCATCTGTATTAACAACAAATCCTAAACTTATCATATTAGATGAACCGACGGCTGGACAAGATTATTATCATTATAAACAGTTTATGTCATTTATTAGAAACCTGGCTAAAAAGGGAATATCCTTTATTTTCATAACACACGATATGAATCTAGCATTAGAATATGCAGACCGAGCGGTAGTCCTACATGAGGGAGAAATCATTGCGGATAATACTGCAACTACTGTATTAGGACATAAAGAAACGTTACAAAGAGCCAATCTAAGAGAGAGTTCTTTATTCGAACTTGTTACATTTAGTGAAATTTCATGTCCAGAAAAGTTTATGGAACTTTATTGCGATGTTAGTAGGAGGGAGGAAAATGCATAATACATATTTTCGTCGTATGGACGGGGCTGTGAAATTAGTTTTGTTTATATTTTGTATGACGCTTACTTTTATGTTTTTTGATTTTCGCATATTACTAATTTTATTTATGTTTGGATGTATCGGACTCTTACTTGCTAAAATTCCACTTCGTAAAATTTTACTTATTTTTACTGTTATATTTACATTTAGTTTATTAAACACTGTTATGATTTTATTTATTACACCGACTCATGGATCTGAATTAACTGGATCGTATACTTCGTTTTTACATATTGGTTATGCAACAATTACATATGAAACATTATTTTATGCAGTTACACTTTCATTAAAATATTTTACGTTGTTACCATTTACACTTATCTTTATTTACACGACAGATCCAAGTGAATTTGTAAGTGGCTTAAGTAAACTTGGTATTCATTATAAGATTACATATGCAATAAATATTGCACTACGTTATATACCTGATATTCAGTCCGAATATAAAATTATTAAACATGCGCAAGAAGCGAGAGGAGTAGCTTTTGAAAAAGGGGAAGCGAGCTTATGGATTCGTATGAAAAACCGTATTTTAATTTTCTGGCCGCTAATCATTCATTCTCTAGAAAGAATCGATACCGTTTCAAATGCAATGGATTTAAGAGGGTTTGGAAAGAAGGATAAACGTACGTGGTTCTATACAAGTAAAGCGGAAAGTGGTGATTTCATTGCTTTATTTACAGGTGTTTTTATTTTAATGGTTGCAGTATATTTAAAATTAAATGTATTTCAAAACTTTTGGTATCCATTTTAAAGCACTCGTAATCGAGTGCTTTTACTTATTTTTAAGTAGACATGCTCAAAAAAGGGATATATACATAATGTATAATACGAACCAGTTAAAATGATCAACTACCTATTAGTTTTCAAACCAAAAGGAGGAAAAAATATGAGTTACGGTGGTTCTTGTGGTTTTGGTGGAGGTTTTGCTTTATTAGTTGTGTTATTCATTTTATTAATAATTGTAGGATGCAGCTGTTGGGGCGGAGGATACTAATTTTTAATTAGTCTTCACAAATGTAAACTTAAAAAACATAGAAGATACTTATGTATCGAGACAAAGAAAAAAGGAGCTATTATGCTCCTTTTTTCTTTGTTATATATTTTTATCTTTTGGGAATGTAATCGTTAAAGCCGTTCCTTTACTAACGGTACTTTGGATTTTTAAATTACCATGCATCGTTTCAATAATTTTAACAGCAACCATCGTACCTAAACCAGTACCTTTTGATTTTGTACTAAAATAAGGTTCGCCAAACCTGTTAATTTGCTCTTGTGACATTCCAATTCCGCTATCTTCAATTCGTATTATAACTTTATTATTGCTTATAGTGGAGGATATATTTAAGGTACCACCATTAGGCATTGCTTCAATACTATTTTTTATTAAGTTTAAAAAACATTGTTGAAAGTGCTGTTTATTACCAACAATGGTTGCCTTTGAGAAATCTTTTGTAATATGTATCGTATTCATATTACATAATGGCAATATCATATTAATAGCTCGATTTAACTCTTGGTCTATTGAAATATGATCTAGTTTTTCTGGTGCTGGTTTAGCAAACGTTAAATAGTCATCAATAATCTCTTGCGCACGATTTAATTCTTCAAGTATATGTTCAATGTATTCGTCCCTTGATTCAGGAGATAAATTTGGTGTTTTTAAAAGTTGTGTAAATCCCTTTACGACAGTTAAGGGATTTCTTACTTCGTGCGATATACTAGCAGCAAGTTGACTAACGATCTCCATCTTTTCCATTTTAATTAATTTTGAGCGCATAAATACTGCATCTTTTAAAACTTCATTAAAATAAACAATAAATAACATTAAAGTAGTCGGTAATAATATGAAATAAATAATATATAAATTATTTACTTCAAATTCTGATAATGTTAGTACAATCACAGTTGTAAATATTGCTAGGAAAAAAGTTAAAAACATAGCAAAAGCTACTTTAACCTTTCTATTGTATGTATTAAATTTTGTAGATGCGAATGCTGTTATGATGAACATTGTGCCATAAACAATAACTGTTAACATGTTAAATCCATAAAATAAAACTCTTGTAATTAATAAAATAGTAAACAATATAATGCCGACAGGGAATCCACCATAAAGTGTACCTATTATTACTGGGATTTGTCTTAAATCATGAATACAACTTTCATCCATATAGATAGGGTATCTCATACATAAAATAAGTGGGATACTCGTACAAAGAATAATAAGCAGTCTTTTATATTTCTTCAAATAGCGCCTGTTATCATATATAAAATAAAAAATAAATATACTACTTAAAATGTAAAGAAGATTATTTAATACATTTTGATTAATATAAACAAAGTCCATAATATTAGCCTCGTCATTCTGAATTTCCATTTCATATGTATTATACATGATAAAAGTATAAACTCTATATTTGTTTTAAAAATATAAGCTTATATCATTTTAGCACTAGATACTTTTAACCATGCTTCATAAAATTCTTTTACTGATGTATACCGTTCTGCACGGTTTTCATTCACAGCACGAGAGGCAACCTCATATAATTCTTTACTTGCATCCCATTTTATAAAGGAACGATCTTTTTCACCACCTAAAAGTGCGAAAGCTACCGCGCCCATATTAAATACATTTGTTTTTTCATCAATTATAGCGTTTAACTCAAATTCTTCAGGAGACATAAAACGAGAGGAACCCCATAGTCTTCCCATTTTATTTATGTATGGTTTTTTAGAGTATAAATCAATATCACAAATCTTCGTCTCATTTGTACTAAAATTATGTAAAATACTACCGTCATAAAAATCTATAGCTACATAGTTTTTCTGTTCTACATGAGCATGGAAAGAAAAAATCGCATTCAATGAATAAATTCGTTCCACAACAGTTAAATGTCTAAATTTATAAAATGGAGAGTTTGGATTTTTATATTTCTCAGGAGGTGGGAAACTCCAATGTGGGTGAAGCGATTCCCCATCAAACCAATCAAATATTAAAACATATCCATTATGTACTGGAAAGTGTTCAATTAAAGTTATTAGTGATTCATGTTTTAATTCATCGTAAAGGGAAACCGATTTTATTAATGTTTCAATAGCGGCCTCTGGAGTTCCATTATATGCAATTGTTTGTGCTCCTGCATATTTAATAAATTTCTTATGACCATCCTTTTCTACACCAAAACATATATTACCCGAATCTTGTTGGTCAAAAACGGCAAATACAGTTCCTAATTTCAAAAGCCAATCAAAATTATGATGTTCTTTTAATTGTAATGTTACTTGATTCAACTGAATTTCAACTGGAATATCTTTCATAATGTACCTCGCATTTATTATAATAAAGTTGTATGTTTTAATATTCGACATATTTTGTGAAAATCCTATATTAATAACATGAAATTTTATAAATATAATGATAAAAGCTTTTTAGGAGGCAAATAAAATGGATCAAAAAATTATTATAAAATCCTATCAAAAAGACTGGCATGAAGAATACTTAAAGGAAAGATACAAATTTAATTCTTTATTAGGGGAAGAAATCGTTGCTATTGAACATATAGGAAGCACTGCCGTAGAAGGGTTAGGCGCTAAACCTCTTATTGATATGATGATTGGCGTAACGGATTTACAAATTACCGAAAAGTGGACTCATATCCTTTCGGAAATTGGATATGAGTATGTCCCAAAAGAAACACCAAGTTGGCGGTTTTTCAGAAAGGGGAAATGGAGAGCGGGTACTCATCATTTGCATGTTTATATTTATAATAGCGAGGAATGGAGAAATAATCTTTTGTTTCGAGACTTTCTAAAAAAACATGAATGGGCACGTAAAGAATATAGAGAACTAAAAGAGGGGCTTGCAGCTACATATCCTTTTGATCGTGTGTCGTATACAAATGCAAAAGCGCCATTTATTCGAAATATAATAGAATTGGCTAGAATTAATTAAAGTTAAATTTACAGTTTTTTATCTAAATAGTTTTGAAAATAGTACTGATAAATCCTTCTTTTGCTTTTTAAAAGGAAGGATGTTCTGTTTTGTCATAAAAATATACTTTCTTTCTATTTATTGGAGACAGATTGTTTTATTTATTTCAATGTTTCTAGTACATTAAAGATATTAAGGGGGAATGAAACAATGAAAGCAATTATACATCAATATAAAAAAGGATTAGAGGGGTTAGAATATAAAATTTTATCTGAATTAACTCCTAATGCTGGTGAAGTAAAAGTAAAGTTAAAAGCTGCAGGGTTAAATCATAGAGACTTATTTATAATAAATAATAGAAAAGAAATGGATATACCATTAGTAATAGGATCAGATGGATCGGGCATTGTTACAGAAATCGGAGAAGGGGTTTCAAATACTTCACTACATACCGAGGTTATTATTAATCCTAGTATTGGATGGGATAGTATTGCTAATGTGCCAGAGTTACCTGAAGTGTTAGGTGGACCGAAAGATGGAACGTTTGCTGAATATGTAATTGTACCAGTTGAAAATGTAGTGGAAAAGCCGTCATATCTTACTTGGGAAGAATCCGGTGTTCTATCATTATCGGCATTAACTGCATATAGAGCACTTTTTACAAAGGGGAGATTGAAGTGCGGTGAACATGTTTTAATTCCAGGAATAAGCGGTGGTGTGGCAACCTTTTCCATGTTATTTGCGAAAGCAATTGGCGCAAAAGTAAGTGTTACTTCAAGGTCAGAGAACAAAAGAGTGATTGCTGAAAAATATGGTGCAGACTGTTCTTTTAATAGTTCTGGAAATTGGGAAGAGAGCTTGCAAGGAGAAAAGGTAGATTTAATTATAGATAGTATTGGTCCTGCGACGTTCTTAAAATATTTTGATGTATTAAAACCAAATGGAAGAATTGTTAATTTTGGTGCAAGCTCAGGAGATAAAATTGAATTGCCATTACGTGCATTATTTTATAATCAAATCGATATTATGGGAACATCTATGGGAAGCCGTGAGGAATTTAATGAAATGATTCAGTTTATAAAAAAACATAAAATTAAACCAATTATGGATAAAAGTTTTTCGTTAGAAGAAGCAGTTCAGGCATTAAATCGTATGGAACAAGGCGAACAATTTGGTAATATCGCTCTACGTATGGAATAAAAATATGATTTAACAACTAATATTTTTATATCAATATGGTATGTATTTTATGTATGTATAGATTTTTAATTTTGTTATTTAGAAAGGTTTTTTAACATTATATATTTTTAACGCATGTAAATAGTTACATAATTGTAAAATGAAAAATAGTAAAAACAAATAAAGTGAAAATCCAAATGTGACTAAATGTTGTATACTGTGTAAATCAAGTAAACTCGTATCTTTATTTTAAGTACGATGAGAAAAATTAAGGAGAGAGTAACGTGAATTACACAGTATTTCAATGGATAAACAATTTAGCTGGTACATCTACACTATTAGATAAGGTAATGATTGTTATTACAAATAGCGCTGCATATGTGGCAATTCTATTTATGTTTATCTTATGGTTTCATAATGGAAAAAAAGAGAAAGCGATAAGAAAACAATACACAGTGTTATATACGACACTTTCTGTAATGATTGCATTATTAGTAAATGTTTTCATTCATGCGGTATATTACCATCCGCGTCCGTTTATATCACATGATGTGCATCAATTAGTACCACATGCAGAAAACTCATCATTCGTTAGCGATCATTCTGTACTTGTATTTTCGATTGCGTTCGTCTTTATGCTTAGAGGAGAAAAACTTAAATATATAGCGCTTATTTGGGCGGTATTAGTTGGCATATCACGTTTGTATGTAGGTGTTCATTTCCCGTTAGATGTAATTGGTGCCGCTGTAATAACAATTATAACAAGCAGCTTGTTGTTGCAGAATAAACGAATATTTGAACCAATCGCAAAACTTGTTTTCAAAATATATGCGTTGGTAGCAAGACGAATTCCTTTTTTAGCAAAATATAACCATATAGCTTAGGATTAAAATCTACTATTTACAAGTTTAGTTTAAAAAAGTTCCCACCTTGGGTATCCATAGGGGGAATTTTTTTTATTGAATAATAGAATAGTATTGGAAATGAAATGTAGAAAGAACTGATGATTGTTAGCAAGTAGTTAGAGTAAACAATGTAGGAAATATGAGTACAGTAAGTGGTGTAATAATAACATTATTATCGATAATCTCAATTTTTTTTATTTAGGAGAGCTTTACATTATATATAATAACAGCCAGGTTACGAAAAATAGTTAAAAAGATACGGTATCGATAATATAAGGATTACACCTACAACAGTCACGGCTATAATTTTAATTACTTCGCTCGTTACTTCCTTCTCCAAAACAACACCTCCCGACGCGTTTAAAAATCTATTGTAATAATACTATCATTAGACAACCTTATTTTTCTAATTAGAATATTCATGTTAAACACTTGAAGAAATTACTTATCTATATAGCAAATAAATGTTTTAAGTCTCTCTTTACACGATAAAGGAAAGCGAACTTTAAAAAGATGTTTTTTTATTTGAATATTCTTTAATTTCACATACCGTATTATAGATAAATAAACTTAAAACAAAAATAACAATAATTGGTTTTGTTTTAAAGGGATTAAACAGAAAACTTCGAAACATATAGTATCGAAAATAAAAACAAAAACTACATATTTTAAAGCGCATCTTCGCAGGAATCAATTACAAATGAAAGGAGATAAATATGCATAAACTTCAAACGAATAAAGGTGCTCGTTATATGATGATTGCTTTTATTGTTTTGTTTCTTACTATGCTTTTGCGTATTTTCTATATACAAGCAGTAGGAGTCGTGCATAATGTGGATGTAAAAGATCTCGCGAATGAACAACATAATAAAAATGGAGTATTAGAAGCAAACCGTGGCACAATTTATGACCAAACTGGAAAGGTACTAGTACAAGATTCCGCAACGTATCGAGTTGTTGTGAATTTAAAAGGAAAAGATAAAGTGAAAAATAGTGATGAAACGGCACAACAATTAGCTGATGTACTTGAAATTGATAAAGAGGAAGTAATAAAAAATTTTCATGAAGGACGCACACAAGTTGAAATTGGAAAAATTGGTCGGAACTTATCTAGAGAAACGAAGGAGAAAATTAGGAAATTAAAAATACCGGGTGTATCTTTTATGCCTGAAAAAGCAAGAGTGTATCCAAATGAAGATTTTGCATCCTATATACTTGGTTTTGCTAGACCAGATGATAAAGGAAATACGGAAGGGAAATTTGGACTTGAAAAAAGTTTGGATAAATATTTGCGCTCTACGAACGGGAATATAGAATATGTAGGAACACGAAGAGGTATCCCACTTACAAATGACATAGGTAAAGTAGAACCTGCTAAACATGGAAATAACGTATATCTTACGCTTGATAAGCAAATTAATAGTTTTTTAGAAGAAGCGATGAACAAAGCACAACAACACTATGATCCTTCTATGTTAATAGGAATTATTGCAGATCCAAAAACTGGTAAGGTTTTAGCGATGTCTAGTAAGCCTAGTTATAATCCTAATAAAGGCGATATTGAATACTTTTTAAATGATCCAATTGCAAACGCATATGAACCAGGTTCAACAATGAAAGTGTTTACGTTAGCTGCTGCTATTAATGAAGGTGTATATAACGGGAAAGAATATTTTCAATCAGGAAAATATTCGGTTGGTTCAACAGATATAAAGGACCATAATGGTGGATTTGGATGGGGCTCAATTACATTTGATGAAGGCTTTGAAAGATCGTCAAACGTAGCTTTTTCTATTTTAGAAGATCAGTTATTAAAACCCAATAAATTTAAGAAATATATGAATAAATTTGGTTTCAATCAAAAAACAGGAATAGATTTACCCGGAGAAAGTAAAAATACATTATTATTAAACACACAAATCCAACAAGTTACAACTTCTTTCGGGCAAGGTTCCACTGTCACTCCTATTCAATTAATACAAGCCGCTACGGCAATAGCAAATGACGGGAAAATGATGCAACCATATATCGTTGATAAAGTTGTAAATCCAACAAACAAACAAGTTATTATGGAAAATCAACCGAAAGAAATTGGGAATCCAATAAAAAAAGAGACAGCGGACAAGGTAAGAAGCTTAATGGAGCGTGTTATTACGTCTTCAAAAGGAACTGGTACAATGTATAAAGTGGATGGTTATCCAATTGGAGGTAAGACAGGAACAGCACAAATTCCGAACCCTGAAAATGGACGATATATGGAAGGGAAAGAAAATTATATTTTTTCATTTTTAGGAATGGCTCCAATTGATGACCCAGAGTTAATCGTATATTTAGCTATTAAGCAGCCGAAATTAAAGGGCGACGAGTATGGAGCCCAGCCTCTTGCTGAAATATTTAAACCAGTTTTAAAAAATAGTCTTGAATATTTAAAGGTGAAACCATATACAGAAAAACAAATTGCAGATGTAACGAAGCAATCTCAATTAAAAGTACAAAATTATGTGAATCAATCGATGGATACAGTAGAGGAAAGTGTAGAAAAAGAGAAGTTACAGCCGGTTATTTTAGGAGAAGGAAAAATAATAAAACAATATCCACAGTCTGGTGAGGTAATGAGTGAAGGAGATCGCGTATTTCTATTAGGAAATAACGCAAAAATGCCAAATGTAAAAGGTTGGTCCATGCGTGATGTTATGTATTTCTCTAAGCTTTTAAAATTAGATTTAAAAACTTCAGGGACGGGTTATGTAACGAATCAAAGTATTGAAAAAGGGCAAGATTTACAAGAAGGTGATACGTTAAAACTAGAATTAGAACCACCACTACAACCGTTAGTAGAGGCAATTACGAATTAATTTGGACATTTTGAAGGGTCTATATATAATGGGCTCTTTTTTGAGATTCTAGTATTTTCACGCACCGTAATTTTTAGAAAAAATAATAAATAAGACTATTAACATTGGCGTAACTTGAAATATGTGATTATTTATTATTTACAGTTAAATACATATGTGATAATATGGAAAAAATCAAATGCAGTGAAGAGAAGAGTAAATAAAATGAATTTTTCACAGAGAGCTCCATAAAGCTGAAAAGGAGCAAAAATTCTTTATTGAACCAAGCCTCTGAGCAGCACATCGGAATCTTATATAAGAGGATGGTGTGACGGGAGCTCCCGTTATAGAGCTACGGTATAAGCATGAAAACAATGCAGTACCTGATAAGTTTAATATGGCGACATATTAATAAACTAGGGTGGCACCGCGATGATAAATCTCGTCCCTAAGACTATAAGTCTTGGGGGTGGGATTTTTTATTGTTTTAAAACAATATGGAAAGCGGGGGCCTAAAGTGAAAAAAATACTTAAAGATTGGAAATATCCTTTATTACTACTGTCCGGAGTTGGTATCGCGAATTTAGGTGCATGGATTTACTTAATAGCACTGAATGTACTTGTCTATAATATGGGTGGCTCAGCCTTAGCTGTTGCTACTTTATATGTAATTAAGCCACTAGCCGCTTTATTTACAAACGCTTGGTCAGGAAGTATGATTGATCGTTTAAATAAACGAAAATTAATGATACACCTTGATATATATCGTGCAATATGTATCGCTATGTTACCTTTACTTCCATCACTTTGGATTGTTTATGTATTCGTATTCTTTATAAGTATGGCCAGCGCAATTTATGAGCCGACTACTATGACGTATATGACGAAATTAATTCCAGTAGAGCTAAGACAACGTTTCAATTCACTACGTAGCTTAATATCATCCGGTGCATTTTTAATTGGTCCGGCGGTAGCGGGAGCTTTATTAATAGTGAGTACACCAGAGTTTACTATATATATGAATACTATAGCATTTCTCTTATCAGGATTAATTACACTACTTTTACCCAATCTTGATAAAAAAGAAGATTCTCATTCACCTAGTAATACAATATCTATTTCACTATTAAAAAAAGATTGGAACACTGTTATAAATTTTAGTAGAAAACATGTGTATGTCGTATGTGTGTACTTCTTATTCCAAGGAATGATGGTACTAGCTACCGCAACTGATTCACTTGAATTATCATTTGCGAAAGAAATTTTATTGTTAACAGATAGTGAGTATGGCTTTTTAGTAAGTATTGGTGGAGCGGGCTGTATTTTAGGCGCCATAACAAATACAATTTTATCAAAAAGATTAGCACCTTCATTTCTAATTGGGATAGGATCATTATTCATCGCACTCGGATATTTAATCTACGCTTTTTCAAGTGGATTTTTAATAGCTGCTACCGGATTTCTTATTTTATCTTTCTCTATGGCATATGCAAATACAGGGTATTATACATTTTACCAAAATAACGTTCCTGTTCATATGATGGGACGGATTGGGAGTATATATGGGCTCTTTATTGCAGTAGTAACAATTTTTATTACAATATTGTCTGCTGTTGCAACGCAATTCATCTCTATACAACTTGTAGTCATTGTAGGAGCATTAGGAATGCTGTTTATAACTATCGTATTGTGTGTATTTACTTTATTACCATCACAATTTAAGTGGGGTTCCGATGAATCAATAAATTCGAAATGAATTTTGTGTTCTTATTAATAATTTATCGTATTCAATTAAAGGGTTCTTTCCCCTTTATATGGAAAAATAATAAGGGGAAAGAACAATAAGAAAAGACAAGGGTGGTTGTCGTGATAAAAACAAAAGGGGAAATAGACAAAATTGTAAAAGAGATGTATCGGAATATAGATTTCTCTGGGGTAGTTTTAGTAAAAAAAGAAAAAAACTTAATCTATGAAGAGGCGTTTGGTTACGCAAATAGAAGTGAATGTATAAACAATACACTACAAACAAAATTCGGAATTGCTTCAGGATGTAAATTATTCACTGCAATCGGCATCTGTCAACTTGTTGAAAAAGGTGTAATTACTTTTCATACAAAGTTAAAAGATTGTCTACATATTAAATTTCCAAACTTCAATGATGATATTACAATACACCAACTTTTAACACATAGTTCTGGTATTCCAGATTATTTTGACGAAAGTATAATGGATAACTTTGAGGGTCTTTGGAAGCAAACACCTATGTACCTTTTAAAAAGTTTAAAAGACTTTTTACCATTATTTCAAAACAATAATATGATGTTTGCACCAGGAAGTAAGTTTCACTATAACAATGCAGGCTTTATCGTACTGGGATTAATAATAGAAGAACAAACAGGACTTGAGTTTGCGGAATATATAGAGCAAAAAATATTCAATCCAATTGGCATGAATGATTCCGGTTATTTCTCTTTAGATACATTACCAAAGCACACCGCTCTTGGATATATAAAAGATGTAAATAGCCAAAAATGGAGAACAAATGCATATTCTATACCGATAAAAGGTGGTTCTGATGGCGGTGCTTATATTACCGCACCAGACATGCTTAAGTTCTGGGAAGCATTATTTAACTATGAAATATTAAGCCAAGAATATACTAATTTACTTTTAACTCCTCACATTCAAGTAAATAATAATCAGTTTTACGGCTATGGAATATGGATTGAAACAAGACAAAATAATATTTTTAAATATCATATAATGGGCTATGATCCAGGTGTTAGTTTTCGCTCGGCTGTTTATCCAGACTTAGGAATTACATTAGTTATTCCTTCGAATAAAGGAGCAGGACCTGAAAAATTAATGAAAGAACTAGAAAAATCTTTTTGAAAAAGTTTAAAGAGCTCATGCTAGCATTTGCCTTGAAATGTACTCTTTATATTTCGATAAACGTTTGATTAAAAGTCTTCATTTTAATTATTAAATGAAGACTTTCTGTAATTGATTAACACTGTTTTATGATTGTATATCGATATTTATATGTAATATTAAAGAGGTGGGAAAAATGTGTATATATTAAACGGTAGTATGTTTATTGTTTTTGGAGTCATCTCCTATTTAATTGTACGAAGTATTTTAATTGGGATGAAAAATAAAAAACATGTAAATTGGTGGAAAGAATTAATTCGTTTTCTATTCGTAGTATACATTTGTATGGTTGTTGCCGTAACTTTATTTCCTTTACCAATTGGTTTTCCTTCTAGTGCTGAAAATCTTAGTCGTTCAGTTAATATTATTCCCTTTGCATCAATTTTTAAGGATATTGGTCAAATAGGAAGTGCTTATGATGGTGATGTCCTATTTATGATCGGTCTAATCGTAAGAAATGTTGGTGGGAACGTTTTATTATTAATGCCTTTAGGTTTTTTAGCACCAATTATATGGGATACATATAAAAAGATTAAAAATACTATTTTATTAGGATTTACCATATCAGTTAGTATTGAATTATTACAACTAATTGAGTCTTTATTTAGTGGATCGGCACGTATTACTGATATTGATGATGTGATCTGTAACGTTCTAGGTTCTATTGTTGGTTATTTTATTTATAAAATCACTTTAAAGCTAGCTGCTACATTTAACATGCAAGTAGTAAATAAAACTAATTCTAAAGATATAAAATGTATTGATAAAAGTTAAACGAGTTTATGAATGTAATAATAATGGTAATAAAGACGTACGAGTAAAAAGTATGTCTTTTTATTTTTATAACTAATGAGTAAGATTGATGGGAAATTACATTTCACATTATACACTTTAAAGTAGCTATCGTGTTTCAAGTATGGAATGAAAAGAGGCGAATATAATTTTCAAAGGCAAACAAGTATATAGGAGGACTCTAAATGGATATTCTATTTGTTATTCTTATAATTATATTAATGCAAGGTAAGGAATATAAAGTGAATATTAATCGTATTTGGATCATTCCGGCTTTGCTGTGCCTCGTAACAATCCAGTCCATTTTTCATATGGGGCAATTAACTATATTACAAGTACTACTATTTGTTGCAACGCTCGGAATTGGATTTGGTCTTGGGGTTATTAGGGGGAAAGCATTAACATTTCGATTAGATAGTGAAACAGGTCATGTATTACGAAAGGGAAATTGTTTAAGTACAATTATTCTACTTGTTATTTTAGGTGCAAAAGTTGTGATTAAGCAGAGTATGTTTTCTGGCAGTACGCATCAAACATTAACGATTGTAACGAATGCCTTTTTATGTATCACATTAGGTACTGTAATTAGTAGAAGATATTATATTTGGAAAAAATATAATGAATTAACACAAAAAGCGTAATTTCATTCTTCCCTTGTTTAACAACGCTATGAACGGTAATACTAAATAACATTGAACATTTACAACAAGGGATGATAATATGATATTCATTTACACAGACTTCGGTGGTACACATACAACTTCACTAGCTGCAGCGTATCATTTAAATAAATTACCAACTGATCGGAAGTTAACGAAAGAAGAAATATTAAATGTAGAGTACTTCAATAAATTAAAAACAGAAGATATGGGGAAAATTATTTTTCATGGAATAGACGAAAATGGCAATCCTGTATATACGATTGGATGTGGCGCATCAAAAGTCGTTGTACCTGCGATGAAGCATTTAGGAGAGATTCTACAAAAACATTATGAAAGCCATGAAAAGATTATTTTTTCTAATACATCACCTACAGTGCCTTTACCAATGACTTTTGGTGGTCTGTTTTCTAGGAGGTTTCATATCGATTTTATCGGCGTACCGTTACTCGTATGGGGAGCAAAAATTTGTTGTGATAACATACAAAGGCTTGTCAGTTATACGAAAGAAGCTGGGCGATTGACGAATGATTATGTTGTAATTTTAGATAATGAAAATTTTAAATAATGTATGGAAGAAGAAAATCGGACATATGCTCCGATTTTCTTTTTTTATTGGTGAAACAGACAAGAAATAGTCACATTTAATTTTCATCTACTATAGCCAAAACAATAAAGTCCTGTTACTATTACAGGGATATTCTCTTTTCATAGCATAAATATATAGAAAAATTAGAAAAGAGGAATTGAATTAAGGGAGGAACAACATGAAGCGTGTTGCTTGGATTACTGATAGTACAACTGCGAGTTTTACAACAGAAGGAGATAACTTTGTTATCCCAATCGAAGTTATTATTGATGGTGTGTCGTACAAAGATTGTGAAGAAGGTGTACGTGAACGTGTTTATAATGCGTTAAACGAAGGTAAGACAGTCACTACATCACAACCTAACATTGGGGAAATGGTAGAGTTATTTACGAAATGCAAAGAAGAATATGAAGAAGGATTTGCAGTTGCTATTAGCGGAAAAGTAAGTGGAACCTATCAAAACATGAAATTAGCTGCAGAAATGGCAGGGTTCCCATTAACGGTATTAGACAGTGAAACGACAAGTTATCCAATGGATGAACTAATTAGAAAAGCGAAATTGTTATACAATGATGGTATGACTTTACAAGATATACACAAAACATTAGTAGATGAAAAAAGAAGACCTTTTCATGTATTTCCAAAGAGCTTAAAAGGTTTGTATGCAAGTGGACGTGTAAAGGGAGTTCAATTTTTACTTGGAAGTTTATTAAGTGTCAACTTAATATTAGAAGTAAAAGGCGGCGAACTTTTACTTGAAAAGAAAGTTCGTAAAATCCAAAAATGTCGAGAATATATTAAAAATGAGCTTGAAAAAGAATTACCTAAAGTACTTCATATGTTCCATGCTAATGACAAAGATGGAGCTGAAGAATGGATTTCAGATATAAGACAAGCATTCCCTGAAATGGACTTCAAACTATATCCATTACCGATTTCATTTGCTGTTCATGCAGGTGAGGGAACAATAGCAATTAGTTATTAAAGTAAAACCCGTGAATCATTCACGGGTTTTTTATTTAATTAAAATGAAATGGAACCCTGCCAAATCTCCATCGAGCTTAGAAATCGATGATTCCTCAATACCTCATAGAAAACTGTGGAATGCTCTATTTATGGCTTATCCGATTATTTCTTACAATATTTAGGGAGGATCGAGTTGAAAACGGAATTATTTTAGTGTAAAATTACACTAAATAAAACATTAGTTACTTTTGGAGGAGAGAAAGTGAATAAAGATCATACAATTGAACTCATTTCAACGAAAATAAAGTTAATACGTACTGAAAAAAGATATACACAAGATAAAATGGCTGAAATTCTCGGGATATCCAAAAAAACGCTTGTTCAAATTGAGAAAGGGAGAACGAATGCAGGCTGGACCAACACCATTGCTATTTGTGCATTGTTTAGAGATAGTGAAGTTTTACAGAATGCTCTTGGGGATGATCCATTAGTAGTAATCGAAACAATGGCCCACAGTAGCACTAGCAATTTCAAAGAAAAAACATTGGGAGGAAAAATCTGGTGGAAACAGATTCAAGAAAAAGGGAACTTTCGTTTACAACAAAATCTGATTAGTCAGCATTATCGTATTTTAGACAAACAGGATTACCGTTGGTTTAATTCATTTGATTTAGAAGAAGCGCTAAATCAAATGAATCAATTAGCAACGGATTCAGACAGTCAAATAACCCCTTAAAATTATAGAGAATGCAGAAAAATTGGAGGGAGTTACATATGATCATTTTGAGTTTACTTTGGATCTACTATATGCCTTATCTCGTGTTATGCGGATTTTTTGGTGGATTGTATTTAATTATTATTGGGATTAAACATCGTAACTTACTCGTAAGTATACTAGGATTACTTAGTCTTTCCTTTGTCGTACTGCCTTTTATTTTTGGGGGAATGGGGATTGCTGAGAATAAACTTCTTGATATTCCTACAGAATTATACTGGATTCTATTTTCTTTAACTGGGCTATTAGCTGGAATCATTGGATTACGGTCAAAAATTAAAGGAATACGTAATATGGGATTTATTATTTTTACTAGTGGAATAGTAGGAGACCTTTTTTATGTTTTAATGTCTGTACCTGATTCCATGTATATCAACTAGTTTTTTAAACTAAGCTCATTTTTATTTACTACTACATGGTGACTTAATCCAAAAAAGATAGCACAACAAAGGTAGAGGAAGAATCGCTGTCTTTCTTTATGAATCAGTACATAAAAGGAGATGCTATAGTACCTATAGCATCTCCTTTTTCACATGAATCATTTCCCTATTAGCTGGATTTCACATAAATGTTTGATTTCATCCAGTACGTAGTAGGTAGCATATCGATAGCTATCTGTAATTTCTACATCCTCTGACTTTAAATAATAAAGGTAATGTTATCACAGTTGTTCCTGCAAGGGAAAAAGAAAAAATAAATAGTGTAGTAAAAACATTCTAGAATAAAGAAGCTTAGGAATATGGGATATAAAATATGGTAAATACTAGTTGTTAGAAAATTTTGATAATTAACAGAAGAATACAAAGCATAAGAAAGTTTACAATTTTCATGCCAACACTACAAACTTGACATGCTTATTGAGAAAGAGTGAGAATGAGTAATATAACACTTATCTAATACATTCAGGTGATATTAGTATTGGATTTATTTTTAAGGGGGATGTTTAATGAAACCAGAACTAATTGTTAGAAATTTCTTCAAAGAAGTGCGTTCAGGGAATAATCCAGACTTTTCAAATCGATATATGGCAGATAAAGTATTGGCACATCAAGTTATATCTGAAGAGGAACAAACAGTATACAGATCGCCAAAAGATTATGCTGAGCATGTAAGAGAGATGATTGAAGTATATGGAAATTTCTCTTTAGAAATTCAAGAATTATTAGTACAAGATAGTAAAGTATATGTACGCTGGAAGCAAGTAGGTACACACATAGGAGAAATAGATGGATACGAACCTACAGGCCTCCCTATAACTCAAATAGCAAGTGCGGTATATAGAATAGAAAACGGGAAAATTTCAGAGTATTGGATTCAAATTGATAGATCAGGAATTCAAAATCAATTAGAGTACAATAAGAACATTCAATAAATTATCTTTAAGAATAATAGTAAAAAGCACAAAAACAAGATTTTTAAAACGATTATTTCTATTACATAAAGGATACAAATCAATGCACTTTTTTACTGAAAGATTCATTCAAATTAATAAAAAAAGAGCATGTTTTAATAAATCTTTTAAAATATGCTCTTTTTTATTGTTTCTACGTGTACTGACATCAGCTTAGTGTAACTTTATTATATGGTAACAACAAACATAGACACCTGTTTATGAACCCAAAAAATAGCAATAATTGTTCATGCGGTTTAAATTCGGGATAGACTAGCTAACAATGAAAATAATAGAATCAAGTTGTAATGTGTATTTCGTTTTACACTGTAAGTCATTCATATTAAGTAATAGAATTGTAGAAACATATAATAGAATATTCGCACTAATATTTATACAGTTACAATCTATTTACATATAATATTATTAGGATTATATTGGCAATGAAAGAGAAAACAATAGATGGAAGGGGATGTTTTTTATGTTTAAAAAAGCAGCACTAGGGATTTCATCGTTAGCAATCACAGCGTTCGTCGGTTTAGGAATGGCAACAGAAGCTTCAGCTGGACCTGCAGCACCACTTACTTCACTAAACGTCGTACAAGTAGAGTCTGAGCTGGGCGGAGTAGAAACAATTAACCCAAACAGCTTTAGCACATCACGTAACCACGGGGGAAAATACTTATATATTACAACGAAAGAGATGGGATACGGTCAAAATCCATTTACTAAAATGAATGGTTCTAATGTAAAAAGTATTGGATCCACAATAATCGGCGGAAAACCAATCGTTGGCTGGTATTACAAATGGGATGCTTCTGGACATCAACAAGGAACATTTGAATACCAAAAAACATCTATAAACGCGCCATTTAATACAATGCGTACGTCAATTTATATCCAATAATTTTTGAAAACGTTCGCACATATAGAATAGTCAAAAAAGGTACTCCTAGGAGTACTTTTTTGACTATTCTATATTTACAATGCCGATCCCACAGCAAGAACACTTCCCATAAAATAACATCCTACACGTCTATGAAATTGATAGGAACGGGTAGTACAAGTCCTCTATAGTTAAAGTACGTAACCTTACATATTCCAATTCAATGAAAACAGAAAAAGACTGTATTACTTACGCCAAAATTCAAGATTAAAAAAGAATAGCTAAACTTATATAAGCTTAGCTGGATGAGTATGTGACGGAACCCTAAAATGAATTACATCTTTTTCATACCATAAATAATTTTGTATAGGGAGATGAAAGGATTTTTTAAAATAATAAAGAAGTATGTATAAACAAATATATAAATGGTAGTGATAGTATGAAAATCAGTAAGTTTGCAGAAGTAAATACTGTAAGTGTAGATACGATTAGACATTATATAGACCTCGGTCTCATTATTCCTGAAAAGAAAGGTGGGCACTATTTTTTTGATGAGTATTGTCAAAAAGATATGGAACTTATTTTAGAGTACAAAAGGCTAGGATTTAGCTTAAATGAAATTAAAGATCTTTTTCTTTATAAAAATTTAGGGAAATCTATAGATTACGAAAAAAATACTTTTTATCAATCTTTATTTAAATTGAAATATGAAAAGATTGAACAGGAAATAAAAAATTTAGAGGAACAAAAAGATAAATTAAAGGAAGCGTTAAATAATTTATCTATCCCTAAAATTTCGAATTCAATTTTAGGGATAGATTTAAACGTACTTAATGTATTTAAGTGTTTTAAGTGTTTTAAGTGTTTTAAGTGTAACGGAAATTTGATTCTTGAAGATGGCATTATCAATAAGAATCAAATTGTTGAGGGAAAGTTAATTTGTAATTGTGGTGAAGAATACGCGATTATTTCAGGGGTTTTAACAGCTGGAAACTCATATAAAGCATATGAAAAGACATCACTTGAAGATTCTATTTCGGATTATATCCATGAAACTGATACTGCTTTTTTGGAAAATGTTCAAAGAGGAGGAGAATGGGCGAAAAAGAAACTAATGCAACTAGATTTAAATGAAAAAATACTACTTGATTTAGGATCTGGTATTGGGTTCTTTTTACGAAATATTTATGAGGAACTACCAGGAAATTGTCTATATATTGCTGTTGATCGAGATTTGAATAAACTTTTATTTTTAAAAGATGTAATTGAAAGAAGAAACCCGAAAAGAAACATTCTATTTATCTGTGCCGACTTTTTAAACATACCTATTCAGAATTATTCTGCTGATATTGTCATTGATCAGTCTGGTACAAGTAATTATAGTTTTGAGCATAAAAACTTTTTGTTGCATGAATTAAATCCACTTTTTAAGCCAGAGTGTTATATGCTAAGCTCATATATTTTATTTAAAAATTTCAGCATACATAGTCATATATCAATTAAATTACGAGAGAATTTTACCTCTTCAAAAGTTAAGGGAGAAATTCAAAAACTACAGTTTCAAACCATTGATGAAAGAACTTCTAATTATTTGGAAAGAGGCGGGAAATACGAAAATTTCTTCGTTCAAGGAGAAGAAATTTATACATATTCATTTTTCGGAAGAAGATGGGGTTAACCCCATCTTCTTTTATTTTTCTTTTAAAACTTTTTAATAATAGCATATTGATATTGGGTTGACCCGAGAACTTACACTGTATGTAATACAAAGTTAAACGGGAGGAAAGAGTTATGGGATGTTTACGAATACATTCACAAAATGAGCAAAGTACTCAAGAACTAAGAAATATTTATCTCTATTCATTTGGGAAAACAGTATCAATATTTGGTAGCTCTATTTATAGTTTCGCATTAGGATTATATGTGTTACAAATAACCGGATCAGCATGGAATTTCGCAATTACGCTTATTTTAGGAACGATTCCAATGATTGTTATGAATCCATTTGCAGGTGTAATCGCAGATAAAGTTGATAAAAAGAAACTGGTCGTTTGTATGGATTTACTAAGTGGAGGCTTATTAATTACTGTTTATATATTGAGCAGTAATTATGGATTAAACTTATTCATCATTTATACTACTACTTTTCTTTTAACAGTATTTACAACGTTTTTTGGAATAGGATTAGAATCCGCAAAACCGAATATCGTCTCTAAAGAGAGGTTAATGAGTATTAATTCTATAAGTAAAATTATCGATTCTGTATCTTTAATTCTCGGTCCTATGTTAGGTGGTATCGTTTTTGCTGTTGTAGACATAAAACTTTTTATAATGATAAACGGTATTTCATTTATCCTTTCTGGCATATCCATACTGTTTATTCACTTTAAATTGTTCGGGCACGATATAAAGGAAGAATGTTCAATAAGAGAAATTAATTTTATTAAAGATATAAAAGAGGGATACTTTTACTTAATGGAGAGGGAGAGCTTAAAGAATACGTTTCATATTTTAATTTCGCTTAATTTCTTCTTAGGATTTTCTGTAACTGTTCCATTACCATACATTATTAACACAGTTCTCAATCTTAGTTCGAAGCAATTTGGTATCATTCAAGGAACTTTTCCAGTAGGGATGATAATTGGTGCAATTTTAGTGAAAAAGATAACTAATCGTTTTTCTTACTCTTATCTTTTGAAAAAGCTAAGTTCAATGTTGGCAGTTTTTATGATTATTTCAGGAATTCCAGTTTTATTCAAAAGTTTTGAGGCAAATGATTTTGTATGCGTTATTACGTATTGTGTTGTTATGTTCTCTTTCGGGCTAATAATAGCGTTAATTGATATTCCTTTAATTTATTTCATGCAAAAAGAAGTTCCTGATGAATATAGGGGAAGAGTGCTCAGTATTGGATTAAGTATAGGTAAAATGATGCAGCCGATAGCACTGACATTATCAGGTCTATTATTAAATTATATTCCGGCCTACACGCTTCCAATTGCAGGAGGGATAGTATTTCTTATTTTAAATAAAGTATATTCATATAAATTGAATTTAGAAATTCATTCCAAAGATTATAGTGTTTAACGTAACTATTTGATATTGTTACAGATAAAAAAGCGCAGGATGATGCCCCTACGCTTTTTTATCGTAATTCAGCTGTCTTTCTAATAACAATCTTATCAATATCATCTTCTTCATCACCAATAAATAATCCACGCTCTTTTAAATACATTTCAAAGTATAAATCTGCTTCTGCACGTTCATCATATGGTTTTACAGAAAGTACGAAACCTAATTTGTTTTGCTCATCTAAATGAGAAGTGGAGATATAAGCTGGTACATTATGGCGTAAAAAGAGTTCTTTAACGGGAATAATCATATCTTTCATTAACTTTGTTAACATACCCATTTCAAACTCAAAATTAAAGCGATCTATGCTAGATAAATCAGCGAATACTACACCGATAAAACCTGTATTAAATACTTCTTGGTATTCTACATCTTCGTTACCATAAAAATTCTTTTCGATCAAATAATTTATAAAATAAGACACACCATCACTTTGTTCAAAAGGTTTTGTTGAAAGAACAAAGCCGATTTTCTTTTGGTTATGTAAATACACACATGACATATATGCAGTGATATTATGTTCTTTAAATAATGCGCTCATTGCTCCAGATAGACCATCAAGTACATGATGAACAATTTGAAGTTTTTTACGAGCGAAATAATAGGATTTCTTTTGTAACTCCAATGTATCAATAAAGACAGAGCCGATAAAGCCTGTATTTGAAATAATAGGTGTTTGCTTTTTTCTTCCTCTGCGCTTTGCTTGAGCCATTGTAAAAACCATCCCTTCATGTACAATTAAAGTAAAAGAACATTTGTTCGTATATGTATATTTTACTATTAAAACACTCTAAAGTAAAGGGTTTTTGATGAAAAAAACAACAAAAAAGACACCTGTAAAAGGTGTCTTAAACGCTGTAGGGAATAGGGTTTATCCCGTTTATTTATATTATGATACAGAAACAATCTCTTCTGTATCTTCTACATCTAAATGACAGTCCATAGTACGTACATCTTGATCTTCATGACTTCCGAAATAAATAGTAATTTTCATATGTATCGCTCCTTTATTCTAGGAATACCTAAAATAATTACTAGTAATGTTAATGTTTATTATATACCACTTTTTTCATTCCGACAACGTTATATCATTTTTAATTCTTTTCAGCTATCCCGCATAAATTAAAGAGATATTTTTATAGAAAAAGGTAAATAACTTATGTGTTATATTTAAAATCAAAGAGTTCGGATACTAATTTTTATGAAAGGAGCACAATTTATGAATTATAAACAGTTACTATTAGATAATTTTACATTTAAAATCTCATATATTGCTAGACTTGTGCAAGGAATGAATGTAAAAGAAACGAAGGATTACATTGCTGTCGACTGTGGTTTACCTGCAGATACATTTAATATCATTACTTTACTTAACAATAATGTAACAGATAGAGCTAAGCAATTAAATAAGGAGGTAGAATACTATAATCAAAAGAAGTTTCCAATGTGTGTTTGGCTTTGGGATGAAGAACAAGGGCAGACTATTAAGAGCGAGTTATTAAAACTTGGTTTAAAAGAAGCAGAACATAGTATTGCGATGGTTGCAGACTTAAAAACAATTTCTCCAACAATAGACACGCCAGTAGGCTTTACAATTCAACAAGCATCTTCGCTCGGACAAATACAAAGATTTGGAGAAACGCTAGCTGATCTATTCGGTACATCAGAGGAAGGTATACATGTACAATCATTCTATAATCAAATTTCTTCTTTCGATTTATGGAATAGTGAAAATATGAAGCTATACTTAGGCATGTATAAAGATGAAGTTGTAACTGTTGGTTCGCTGGTCTGTACAAAAGATAGTATTGGTATTTATGACATAGCAACTCAAGAAGAGATGAGAGGACGAGGATTCGGTTCTACTATGTTTAACTTCTTACTGCAAGAAGCCAAGCAATTAAAAAATACTTATTGCGTTTTACAAGCTTCACCTGATGGAATCAATATTTATAAAAAGTCGGGCTTTCAAGCTGTAGGACGAATGACAGTTTTTGGAAATCGACATTTATTTGAGTAAATCATACAAGTCAAATTGTTTTAAATATAGGAGTTAACATACCGTTATGAAAAAAATATCTCTAATTACAATCATTTGTTTTTTCATAGTAATAAGTATCTTTATTTTTCGGCAAATAAACGAACATAAATACACTAAAGCTATTAATCAATCAAATCATATAAAAAATATCGCACATAGAGGCGCTTCTGCGTATGCACCAGAACATACAATAGCAGCATATAAATTAGGCCAACAATTGAAGGGGGATTATATAGAAATTGATCTCAAAATGACAAAAGACGGACATTTACTAGCTATGCATGATGAAACCGTAAACCGTACAACAAACGGTAAAGGGTTAGTAAAAGAACATACATTAGAAGAAATGAAGCAACTAAATGTAGGCTCTTTTTTCAATGAAAAATATCCGAATTTTGCAAAGAAAGAATTTGAAAATGCTAAAGTTCCAACGTTAAAAGAAATTATAGAAATGTTTGGGCATAATGCTAATTATTATATAGAAACAAAGTCACCAGATGAATATCCGGGTATGGAAGAAAAGCTATTAGAAATTGTAAAGTACTACCAAATAAGTGATAAAGTTATTATTCAATCCTTTAGTGAAGAAAGTCTGCAAAAGATTCATAGTTTACATGCTAATATCCCACTAGTACAATTATTATCATATAAAAAGGCAGTTCAATTAAATGAATTAGAGATAGAAAAGTATAAAACATACTGCATTGGTCTTGGTATGAATTACAAATATATTGATTCAGCTTACGTAAAGAAAATAAAGAAACACGGATTAGAAGTTCATCCATTTACAGTAGATAATGAAAAAGATATGAAAAAGTTACTTTCATGGGGAGTCGACGGGATGTTTACTAATTATCCGGATCGTTTACATTCAATATTGGATTTAAAAAATCATAAATAAAAAGAATTACCCGATAGGAAATGATATACGGCTGTTTTCATGATGGTAATATCATTGAATACATTGGGCCGAAGTTTAAATAACTATGCAAAAGAGAAAATAAAAAGAATCCAATAACTTTATTGGATTCTTTTTATTTAGTTCTATGCACCCATCGTGAAACAATAGGATAATGAAACTCTTTATTTTGTAATTCATATAAAATCCCTTTAATTGGTCCTAAAATTACAGCAGCTAAAAGTATTATATATAGTGGAATTGTTCCAAAAATAACAAACAAGGAATTTGTACTCAAGTCAATGTGTAATAAGGAAAACATGAGCGTACGGACTACTACGAAGTTCCAAAGAAATACAGCGAGCCATACTCCAAATTGAAAAAGGGCTGATTCTAGATTCATTTCTTTTATACTTTGTGATTTGAAAACGAAATAAAGTATGAGCGGTATAAAGAAAAGTGTATTACCAAAGAGGAAAAAGGCCAAGAAAGATAATAAAGTAATTCCATGTATCGCTAGTTTAATGTTTTTATCTTGTGATAGTATCATCAAAATCCTCCTATATTTAATGTAGATGGTAAAAAACAATACAACCCATTATATCATAGGAAACATGGAATAAAAATGAACTAGAAAGTAATCAAAATGTAACTAATTTTAACTACGTTTTTTATATTTTTTTGATACACTGACTACGAGAGGAATGCCGATTAAAGTAGGTAAAAACCAAAACCAAATTGGCGGAAGTAAATTTATAATAGGAATATGGATGCCTATATTTACTAAAAGTGCGGTGACGGCACCAATATAAGAGCCTAACATACCTCTAATATGGTGGTGAAGCCAATTTTTCCAACGCTTTTTTCTTGCAAGGTAACCATAAATCGCAAATGAATAAGAGAAAATTGCTACATAAAATAAATATGCGATTTTATCCCAATTCATTATGGACAATATGATTGCAGTAAGGGTGATAACAACATAAGATGCATGATATATTTCGCCCCATTCTGTATGTTTGCCTTTCTTCTTTTGAGCAACCATCGCTACAATACCGGTAATTAAGCATATTGTTCCAAATAAAATGTGTATGGATAAAAGAATGTTGAAAATGCTCATAATAATTCCTCCTTTTTTATTTTTATAGTATTGCAGTATAGGAGAAAAGTTGAAACATATTGTTTATTCGTCTTAATATATTGAAATAAAGGTACTCTTAGAACAAATTTAAACGGACAAATTTTCTTGAATTTAGTGAGTCACGTATTACGTGAAATGAAGGAGAGACTCCCATGTTTACATCTATTACATATTTACAATCAGGGAATGACAAGCAACAAAAGGTATATGATGTTTTGAATAAACTAAACATCATGCAGGATTTAGCTTTGTATAGTCCCGTTCTTTGCGGGACAATACCTATAAGAGTTGATACGCTTCAATCTGACTTAGATATTGTAATGGAAGTACATAACTTTGATGTTTTTGAACAAGAAATGAGATCTTTATATGGCTCTTATGAAGGATTCAAAATAAAAAAGAAAAAAATTAAAAATACTGAATCGATAAAAGTAAATTTTGAATTTGAAGGTTTTGAATTTGAATTATTTGCTCAGCCTAATCCAGTGCGTAACCAAAATGCATATAGACATATGATAGTAGAGCACATGTTATTAATGCAGCATCCACATATAAGGGAAGAAATTATTCGCTTAAAAGAGAACGGTTTAAAAACAGAACCCGCTTTTGCTCAAGTATTAAAAATTGACGGAGATCCTTATGAAGAACTTATTTTATTGGGACAGGAAATGCGTTTGTGGTAAATAAGGTACACAAAAAATCCTCTTATAAATAAAAGAGGATTTTTGTTATATCATTAACTTACGGATTAATCCACTTAACAATTTTATCCCGGTAATTATTTGTTCTGGAGAAGCATATCCATACGATAAACGTATACATTGATCTGATTCTTCTTCATAAATACGTCCTGGGTTTAAAAGAATCCCTTTTGATAGTGCCTCTAAAAATAGTCTCTTCATCGGAATGTTAGGTACAATCTTTAGCCATATAAAAAATCCACCACTAGGAATATCCCAAGTTGCTATGTCTGCACAATACATATGTAAAGCTTGTACCATCATTTTTCTTCGTTCTTTTAAATGCGTTCTTACGTTCGCTACATGGTCTTCATAAAAACCTTTATTTATCCATTCAGCAGCAACTCTTTGAGATAAAGAACTAGACCCATAGTCTGTTTGCATTTTTATATCTGATAATCTATCAATAACAGGTTCTGGTCCGATAATCCATCCAATTCTAAGTCCTGGAGTTAGTGTTTTAGAGAGGCTACCAACATATAATACATGTCCATGTTTATCTATCGATTTTAAAGGAGCTGGAGGAGGTTCATCAATCCATAGCTCACGGTAAATATCGTCTTCGATGATAGGTAACTGTTCCTTTTCACATACTTTTAATATTTCTTTCCGGCGCTTTTCAGACATTAATATCCCTGTTGGATTTTGAAAACAAGGAATAGAATATAAAATATTTTTCTTTTGACTATATTTAATACGTGTTAATAAATCGCTAGGTAAAATCCCGTAATGATCCATCGCTATACCAGATAGGTGTATATTTGCTGATTGAAAAACATGAAGTGAATATAAGTAAGAAGGTTGTTCGAGTAAAACGGTTGATTTTCTATGTAAAAGACCAATTGATATTAATTGTAATGCTTGTAATGCACCGGAGACGATTAATATAGAATTAGGCGATACGTGTATTCCAAACGATTTTACGTAATTACTTATTGCTTCACGTAACGGAAAAAAACCTTTTTGTTCCTCATATCCGAAATAATCTAATTCCTCACTAACGTTTTTCATAATGGATTGCATCGTTTCTAGTGGGAAAAGATGCGGGGCAAGTTCGCCTTTACTAAGATGGATAAGTGTTTTATTTGATTCTGCTTCATTTATTTCACGTACCATTACCTTACTTGGTTTATGAATACCAGCCTTTACATATTCACTCCAATTAGGCGGGGGATTCGTTGCTAATAAGGACCACGTATTATTCATAACAATTGTTCCTGCCCCGATTTGCCCTTGAATTAAGCCGTCAGCCATAAGCTCTTCTAGCGCAGTTATTACAGTACTCCGATTTACATGAAATAACTTTGCTAACTGCCGCTGGCTAGGAATCTTACTTCCGATTGGCCATTCTCCGTTTTCAATTTTTTCTTTCATATAGTCTATTATCTGCCGATATTTAGGCACCTTTTTATCGATTGTCATATAAAAAACTCCCTCGTTTATTTAAAAATGAAAAGTGGTTGGTTTTTTCGATAAATAACTGGTTGAAGACATTGTATCAACTATTAAATATGATGAAAAGAAATAATTGGCAATTTGAAAATGGTTGGTTTATTGGAGAGGAAGAGAAAACATGCTTAATAAAAAATGGGATTTCCAAATCATATGTGCTCACGCTTTTACGATTCTAATATGGGGAACTGCATTTCCGGTAATTCGTATGGGGCTTGAATCATACACACCTGAACATCTTACTTTACTACGCTTGTTAATCGCTTCATTCATACTTCTTGTGTTTTCCTTTATATACAAACTACGATTACCTGATTTGAAAGACATTCCAGCGATTTTTATATTCGGTGCTTTAGGGTTTACTATTTATCACATTGCATTAAACTACGGTGAAAAAACTGTAAATGCTGGATCGGCAAGTTTAATTGTTTCAGTTACTCCTATTGTAACGGCAATTCTTGCTTCTGTTTTTTTGAATGAAAAAATGAAATTAAATGGTTGGATCGGTGGTGTAATTAGTTTTATTGGAATTGCTCTCATATCATTTAGTCAAGGAGGTTCTATTCAATTTAATAGCGGAGGATTATTTATATTATTAGCAGCCGTTTCAGAAAGCCTATTTTTCGTTTTCCAAACTTCTTACTTGAAAAAGTACGGCTTTTTGCCATTTACCATATATACAATTTTATCTAGCACTGTATGTATGCTTATTTTCTTACCGGGAATTTATACAGAAATACTAGCAGCTCCTCTTGAAGTGAATGTGAGTGTTATATATTTAGGTTTATTTCCAACAGTACTCCCGTATCTTGCCTTAGCGTATATTATATCTCGTGCTGGTGCTTCCGAGGCAACAAGTTCTCTATATTTAACGCCAGTCACTGCGTGCTTTATAGCTTGGGTATGGTTAGGTGAAGTACCGACTTTTATTTCTGTAATTGGAGGTGGGATTACTATACTTGGGATATTGATTGCTCATATACGAGTAGTAAGAAAAGAAAAACATAGGAATCTAGTAAACAATAAATCGATATAACTTAATTAAATAATGATTTTATGATACTTTTTGATATAGTTTCTTTCTTATGTTGATAAATACAATATTTTGTATTTCAGTTAAATATTGTATGCTACATTTTATGTAGTAAACATTTTAAAAGGAGCTGACAACATAATGAATGGAAAAAGAAAAATTTTCATATGTATTTCAATTGCAGGAATCGGACTAGCTAGTTTTTCTAATTCTAGTTTCTCAGCAAGTGTAACGGACAATTCAATACAAAATTCTATTCCCATAGTTAATCAACAAGTAGCTGCTGCAAAGGAAATGAAACCATTTCCCCAGCAAGTTAATTATGCAGGTGTTATAAAACCGAATCATGTTACACAGGAAAGTTTAAATGCTTCTGTAAGAAGTTACTACGATAATTGGAAAAAGAAATATTTGAAAAATGATTTATCTTCTTTACCTGATGGTTATTACGTAAAAGGAGAGATTACAGGTGATGCGGATGGGTTTAAGCCACTTGGAACTTCAGAAGGTCAAGGGTATGGGATGATAATTACAGTATTAATGGCTGGTTATGATTCGAATGCTCAAAAAATCTATGACGGTTTATTTAAAACAGCAAGAACTTTTAAAAGCTCTCAAAATCCTAATTTAATGGGGTGGGTTGTCGCAGATAGTAAAAAAGCACAAGGTCATTTTGATTCTGCTACTGATGGGGATTTAGATATTGCGTATTCTCTTCTTCTTGCTCATAAGCAGTGGGGATCAAATGGATCAGTTAATTATTTGAAAGAAGCACAAAACATGATTACAAAAGGTATTAAAGCTAGTAATGTTACGAATAATAACCGACTAAATTTAGGAGATTGGGATTCTAAAAGTTCACTTGATACAAGGCCATCTGATTGGATGATGTCACACCTTAGAGCATTTTATGAATTTACAGGTGATAAAACTTGGCTTACTGTTATTAATAATTTGTACGATGTATGTATGCAATTTAGTAATAAGTACTCTCCAAATACAGGGCTTATTTCAGATTTTGCTGTAAAAAACCCACCACAACCCGCACCTAAAGATTTCTTAGATGAGTCAGAATATACAAATGCATATTATTACAATGCTAGTCGGGTACCGTTGAGAATTGTAATGGACTATGCGATGTACGGCGAGAAAAGAAGTAAAGTCATTTCTGATAAAGTCTCTTCATGGATTCAAAATAAAACGAATGGAAATCCTTCAAAAATTGTGGATGGTTATCAATTAAACGGATCAAATATTGGTAGTTATCCAACTGCTGTATTTGTTTCACCGTTTATTGCTGCAAGTATAACGAGTAGCAATAATCAAAAGTGGGTAAATAGTGGTTGGGATTGGATGAAGAATAAGAGAGAAAGTTATTTTAGTGATAGTTATAATTTATTAACTATGTTATTTATTACAGGAAATTGGTGGAAACCTGTACCTGATGATAAAAAAATACAAAATCAAATAAATGATGCAATTTATGAAGGATACGATAAGTAATTAAATTTGAGAATGGTTACTTAAGAAAGGAATTAGCATACGCTAGTTCCTTTCTTAATATTTTGTAAAACATTATCCATTCTAAAATTCGCATAGATATACTTGCTTTTTTCATATACATAGTTATTGATGACTCTATGTTTTTATGAGGGGAGAGTATTTCTTGGAAAAAGTATTATTTTTCGGAGACCCAGGTATTGATGACTCATTTGCCATTATGTATGGTTTACTGCATCCCGAAATTGAAATTGTAGGTATTGTAACTGGATACGGAAATGTTGAGCATATACATGCTGCACATAATGCAGCGTATATTTTACAGTTAGCAAATAGACAAGACATTCCTGTCATTAGTGGTGCAACAAAACCACTTACAGAAGAAATTACTACGTACTACCCTGAAATTCACGGAGCAGAAGGATTAGGGCCCATCCATGTTCCAGAAAGCGTATTATCTATTCCAATATACAATTTTGGTAGTATCGCTGCGATTCTTGTAAAGTACGAAAAAGATTTAACGATTGTCGATGTAGGAAGATCTACCTCGTTAGCAATTGCTTTTAATTTGTGGAGTGACTTAATGCTGAATGTAAAAGGAATCTATTTCATGGGTGGTGTCTTTTTAGAAGTAGGAAATGTAACACCATTAGCGGAGGCAAACGTGTATGGAGATCCTATAGCAAGTAAAATTGTTTTCCATCAAGCAAAGAATTTATTAATATTCCCTTTAAATGTAACAAACAAAGCTGTGTTAACACCAAATGTATTTAGCTATATTCAAGCTAATACAACGAATCCATTTCATATGATAATGAAACCCATGTATGATTACTATCTATCCGCATACCAAAAGCTTAATCCATCTATGGAAGGACCTTTGCTACATGATGTGGTTGCAATAAGTGGATTAGTAAATCCAAGTTTTTTTGAATTTGTGCATCGTACAGTAAATGTAGATACATACGGAGATACGAAAGGACAAACATTTGCTGATTTTCGCCCTAGCTCTATATCTGAAGGAGCCCGTATAGCACTAGAAATAGATGAACAAAAATTCATTCAAGATTTTATAAAAATCATGTTATAAGTTGTTGTCGAAAAAGGGAATTATTTCACTACGTTGAATATAAAAATATATCCTCTTTATAAAGGAGCTTACAATATTGAATGTCCAGTTAAAGGTTGTTACGAGAGAGAATTGGGAAGATGCATTAAAGTTACAAGTTAAAGAAAATCAGTTGAAATTTGTTCCATCCGTAGCAGTTTCGCTTGCTAAAGTATATATAAAACCAGATGGTGACAATGTAGAATACATACCATTTGCTATATACGATGGTGACCTTATGGTTGGTTTTGTTATGCATGCTGTTGTAATAGAGACATCGGATATGTATTGGATTAACGGATTTATTATTGATCAATCGCAGCAAGGTAATGGTTATGGAAAAGCGGCATTACAAGAAAGTATTTATTTAATAAAAAATACGTTTAAGGCGTGTAAAGAAATAAGATTAACAGTACATAAAGATAATATATGTGCAAAGAAATTATATGAAAATTACGGTTTTCAACCATTGGGACATGATTATGATGGTGAGGAAGTATATCGTGTATTCGTTTAACTATATGTAGTAAAGTTGTGAAATGAATTATGCAATTTACTGAAGTGAAATTGAAGTATTTATCCCTGAAGAATACGTTGAAATGTTGAGGGATGCGTTAAATAAAATTGGTGCTTGTAAAACAGGAAAATATGACCATTGTCTGTCCTACAGTTCTGTAAAAGGATACTGGAGACCATTAGACAGTGCATCACCTTTTAACGGGGAAATTGGTCAAATATGCAAAGGACAAGAATGTAAAGTAGAAATAAAGTGTAAACGAGTACTTGTAAAAAGTGCTCTTGAAATTATTAATGAAATTCACCCGTATGAAACACCTATCATTTATATTATACCGATATTAAATGACTATTTTAATCAAATATAAAGTAAATGACTAGGAGGAATATCAATTGAAAAGTAAATTCCATCAAATTGTACGAGCAGTCGTGATAAAAGATGAGAAATTATTGGTTGCTGAATATATTGGGCATCATTATTTTTTACCAGGTGGCCATGTTGAAATCGGGGAATCAGCAGAGCATGCATTAATAAGAGAGCTACGAGAAGAACTTGGAGTAAACTGCAGTATAAAACAATTTTTAGGAGTTATAGAAAACCGATGGCAAGATAAAGAAATGCTTCATCATGAAATCAACCACATTTTTGAAGTATCTTCAAAAGAGTTGTATATTGATTTACCACCAAAGTCTAGAGAATCCCATTTAGCATTTCATTGGATAGATTATAGTAAAGAATCTTTAAAAACTTATAAAATCATGCCAATGCCCTCCGTTAAAGAATTACTAGAAAGAAAATTAAATGATGAACTACTAAATTGTTGGATAAGTAATTTTTAAATCACTCTATGTATAGTAAATACGTCCTTCGAAAGGATATTAAGAAAATAGGCTAAAAAACAAGGTACACCACCTAGTGTAAGTTCATATTTTGTTGATGTACGTATTTAGTCTGTAGCTTTGTTTCTATTTGGTTTACAAAAATATATAAACTTTTTACATTTGGGCGGAATTACTTATAAATGGAGGGGTTCGTAATGAATCAGTTTCAACAAGAACTACAATCATTAAACCTTAATGATTATCAATCTGGTAATGTAGTTTACTGGGATCAACAACAAAATCAATATCCATACTATTATATTCAAGACGATGGACGTCGTTGCGGTGGCTGCGGAGGTTGTGGTGGACGCTGTGGTGGATGTGGCGGCAGATGCGGTGGTTGTGCAGGACGTTGCGGCGGATGTGTAGGTTGCGCAGGATGTTTCAGCTGCTTTAATTGCTGGAACTGGTGGATTATTTAAGTATAGAAAATCAATAATATTTCACATGAAAGAAAGGTGTTTATAGTAATACTTTTCTTTCATGTTGTGATTTTTTATGAGTATTAAGGGGGATTTATTTGTATACATACGATAAGTTGATTTCTTGGGTAGAGAGTAAAAAAAAGAAAATTTTTATGAGTATTAAGGGGGATTTATTTGTATACATACGATAAGTTGATTTCTTGGGTAGAGAGTATAAAAAAGAAAAACGATAGTTCTGCTACAGCGCTATGTATTATAAAGGATAACAAAATTGTACTAGAGCATTATAGTGGATATCATTCAAATACATCTACTAGTAAAAAAGTAACAGCATCTTCACAGTTCAACGTCGCTTCTGCGAGAAAAAGTTATTTAGGATTCATGGTAGCGTATGCGCTTTATGATGGGAAAATAAACTCTATTGATGATGAAGCGATAAAGTATTTTAAAGACTTTGATCCTACATTACTTGATAAAACAACGATTAGGCATTTAGTAACTCATTCACACGGTCTAGGAGAAACGGATGACGGGACAATTTTCCGTGAATTTCAAGCTGGACAAGATTGGGCGTATAGAGATATTAATGTAAGAATGGTGACGCATCTCATTTATCGGCTTTATAATAAAAGTTTTCCTGAATTGTTAAAGGAGCGTGTATTTACTCCTGCTAATTTCCAAGAAACAGGATGGAGAATACAGCAAAATGAAAATTTAGTTAACGTTGTTAATAATCCAAATGAAGACGCGATCAGTGAGGTCGGTACAGTAAATGACGGTACCGAAAAAAATCTGTTTGTCTCAGCTAGAGAGTTTGCTTATTGGGGCAACCTTCATTTAAATCAAGGCATAATAAATGGTAAACAAGTTGTTCCAAAAGAAGTTATAAAAATTGCTACTAGCTTGCAGAGTCCAGCTTATAAAAATAATGAACTACCACAAAACGGGTTGTTTTGGTTCGTTCAAAATGAACCAAAACAATTAAGTGAACTTGGTGAACGTGTTCCAAAAGGTTCGTATCAAATATTAGGAATTACTGGACCAACCATTTTAGTAATACCTGAGTATAATGTAGTTGTTGCGAAAATGTACAATAAAAGATATAACTACGGCGGTGATAATTACTTATATTATTTACGTGAATTTAGCAATTTAGTCGCCGATACATTTACTAGCTGTAATAGGGCATAATTACTCCTATAACAAAAAGGAGTGAAAGAATTTGAAAGATAAAGTGAGTAAAGATAAAAAGCAAAATATTAAAGATGTAAATACAGAGCAAAATGCGATTTTTAGCGATCCGAAAGATGCAGCTAACATGCAAACTGTACCGCAACCGAAAGATTTTGATGAAATCGAATATTAATTTCTTATCCGACTATATGACGAATAAAAAATACGTCTTAAGTCCCATCACATGTAAGAAAATATTTGATAACATATATACATAAGCACTTGAAAATGGCTTATCTTAACAAAGCTTTCTTTAAATGTATCTGATATAACCTGCGAAAAGACACTTCATAATGAAGTGTCTTTTTGTGTACATAAACTTAATTTCCATTTTCCGTACAGTATCTTGTATTTTTCAATGGATATACTAACTGTGAAAATTCATGTCAAGGTAAAAGAAGGGGACAGTTAGTATGAAACAAACTTCTATAAATCCGCTATTAATTGTTCTAGGTACAATCATTGTTCAAATTGGCCTTGGAACAATTTATACATGGAGTTTATTTAATCAACCCCTTGTAAGTAAGTTCGGATGGAATCTCAATTCAGTTGCGATAACTTTCTCCATAACAAGCTTTTCTTTATCATTTTCAACCTTGTTTGCAGCAAAGTTGCAGCGAAAATTAGGACTTCGTAAACTTATCGCTACTGCAGGAATTGTTCTAGGACTCGGTTTAATACTTAGTTCACAAGTTTCTTCCTTACCATTACTATATTTATTAGCTGGTGTTGTTGTTGGATATGCGGATGGAACAGCTTATATTACGTCACTATCTAATTTAATTAAATGGTTTCCAAATCGAAAAGGACTTATTTCTGGAATATCTGTTTCAGCATATGGAATGGGCAGTTTAATTTTTAGATATATAAACGGAAATCTTATCGATAGCCTTGGTGTATCACAAGCATTTTTGTATTGGGGCATTATCGTCTTACTTTTAGTATTAATCGGATCGTTCTTCTTACGTGAAGCGATTGTAAGTAATACGGTAACAGAAACATTACACAATGACTATACGCCACGTGAAATGATGAGAACGAAACAAGTATATCTGTTGTTTTTCATGTTATTCACATCGTGTATGGGTGGTCTGTACTTAATTGGTATGGTAAAAGATATCGGCGTACAACTCGTTGGACTTAGTGCAGCAACCGCCGCTAACGCCGTCGCAATGATTGCAGTCTTTAATACAGTAGGTAGAATCATTCTTGGAACGTTATCAGATAAAATTGGTAGAATGAAAATTGTCTCTGCAACATTTATTATTATTGGAGTGTCCGTCTTTGCTCTTAGTTTCATTCCATTAAATTACGGGGTTTATTTTGCTTGTGTAGCAAGTGTCGCCTTTTGCTTCGGCGGTAATATTACAATATTCCCAGCTATTGTCGGAGATTTCTTCGGTTTAAAAAATCATAGTACAAATTACGGGATTGTATATCAAGGTTTCGGATTTGGTGCACTTGCAGGTTCATTCATTGGAGCATTACTTGGTGGATTTCAACCAACCTTTATTACAATAGGTGTTTTATGTGCGATTTCTTTCATTATTTCTATATTAATTCGTCCACCAAATATAGAGAAGAAAAAAGAAATCAAGCAGTTACATCGAAAAATAGCTTAGTTTTAAAAAGAGTCCTTATGGTAGGGCTCTTTTTCATTACAACGTTAACTATGCTCCTTTCATTGTTTAGTAAAGACAGGACAATACAATCATGAAATGGAATAGATAAAATAAAAGGAGCGTGATATGTAAAATGAAGATAGTAAAACAATGGGTTCAAGAAGATAGTAATTACATACGAGAAAAAGTAATTGAATATAATCAAAAACATCTTTCAAATGAAGAGAAAGCTCCTTCAGAAAAGGTTAGTTTTATAGTGAAAAATGAAAAAGAGGAAATAGTAGGAGGTATAACAGCTATAACATTTTGGCACCATGTACATGTTGATTTCCTATGGGTTTCTGAAGAATGCAGACACGAAGGATACGGAAGTAAATTAATAAAACTTATCGAAGAATTTGCAATTGAAAAAGGATGTAGGCTAATCAACTTAGATACGTTTAGCTTTCAAGCTCCGGATTTTTATAAAAAACATGGATTTAAAGTAATTGGAGTGAGTGAAGATCATCCAAAAGGACATAATCATTATTATTTAGAGAAAAGGTTATAAAGTGTATGGAATTAATTAATCTCAATATATAAAATTTAATGAATTGAAAAGAACGTATTTTGAATCATCTATATCAAAATACGTTCTTTTTAATTTGTATGTATCTGGTAAAATGAAATAGAGACAGAAAATTCTTATTAATAAAGGGGTAAATATGAAAAAGGTTAATGTTACATACGCGCTTTTGTACGATAAAACGAACGAAAAAATCTTAATGGTAAAAAACAAAGGGAAAAATGGATCTTATTACACATTACCAGGTGGCGCAGTTAAATTTGGGGAAACGTTAGAAGAGGCAGTCATTCGGGAAGTAAAAGAAGAAACAGGGCTACATATAACTGTAAAGGGGATTTGTTCCATAAGCGAAGCCTTTTTCGAGGAGAGAGGCCATCATGCCATTTTCTTTAATTTTTTAGGTGAAATAATCGGCGGAGAGACATATATATCCCGTCCAAAAGAAATCGAAGAGATTACTTGGATGGAATTACATATAGCAGCACCGTATTTACGTATACCTGAACAGTTACTAGATTTTTTACAAAGGAAAGAAACAGTACCTTACTTTTTTAACGGAACAATCGTTCATCAATCTTTATAAATAAATCATTTCATTTAAGGCGGGGAAAAACATGGAGTTTATCGTTAATCACAAACATATCACTCAAGCACTTTCAGAAGTAAGTAAAGCTATATCTACAAAAGTTTTAATTCCTATATTATCTGGTATCAAAATAACAGCCGATCAATCTGGAATTACTTTAATCGCAAGTAACTCGAATGTTTTTATTAAAAAATTTATACCTAATTCAATCGAAGACGAACAGATTGCAACTATATTACAAGCAGGAACTATTGTTGTACCTGCAAAATATTTCATTGAAATTATAAAGAAAATGCCAAGTGATATAGTAATAAAAAGTAAGAATGAACAAATCATTACGATACAATCAGAAGAAATCACATTAAACTTAAATGGACTTCCAGCAAATGAGTTTCCGAATGTACCACTTATAGAGGATCATGCAGAAATACAAGTAGAAACAGAACAATTGATTGAAGTGTTTAAACAAACTGTCTTTGCAGTAGCTAAAAACGAATCCAGACCTGTTCTCACCGGAGTACATATAGAGTTAGATCATAATAAGTTAGTTTGCGCTGCAACTGACTCGCATAGACTAGCTATACGTGAAACGCTAATTTCTTCAGATGCGAAAGCAAATTGTATCGTACCAAGCGCAACCATTAGTGAACTTCTAAAATTAATGAACAGTCATACGGAATTCGTATACATATACCTTTCAGACAGTCACGTTATTTTTACATTCGGAACAACTACGTTTTATTCAAGACTCATTGAAGGGAAATATCCTAATATATCTAATCTCATTCCAAATGAATTTCAAACGGTTATTAACGTAGAAAGAAAAAAGATTTTACAAGGTGTAGATCGATCAAGCTTATTAGCAAGTGAATGGGCAAATAACAACGTCAACTTAGAAATCATCAATGAATCCACAATTAAAATTTCTTCTAACGCTTCTCAGATTGGTAAAATAGCTGAAACACAACAAGTAGATGCGATTCAAGGTGAAAAACAATTAAATATATCTTTCGACGGACGATTTATGGTAGATGCTTTAAGGGCAATAACAGAAGAAATGGTTACTTTAAGTTTTGGTGGTTCAATGAGACCGATATTAATCGAAGCAGGAGAGCAATCTGCCGCAGTACATCTTATATCGCCAGTAAGAGCTTATTAGGAACAAAGGAAGGACTTACATTATGCACAAGCACACTTTATGCTTCATAAAAAGAAATGAAGAAATACTGATGCTAAATAGAGAATATGACCCTGTAAAAGGATTATGGAACGGGGTAGGAGGGAAGATAGAACCGGGAGAAACCGTGAAATAAAAGAAGAGACTGATATAGATGTTAAGCAAAATCAAATTCAATTTAAAGGAATTGTTAAGTGGGAAGACTTTTCATACTCTGGTGGCATGTATGTTTATGTGGTAGAACTACAAAATGAAGTTACATATGATACACCTAAAAAAGTATCCGAAGGGATTTTAGATTGGAAAAGTGTGTCTTGGATATTAAGCGACTATAATTACGGTGTAGGAGAGATGTTACCTAAATTATTACCTGAAGTACTTCATAATGAATTCATATTAGAGCACAATTTTGTATTATCTAATCATAAATTAATAGATTATAGGAATGAAGAATTGGTTATGTTGGACAGCAAATTTAATAGGAAGAAGCAGATGTAATTATTTAAGAAATATTTTTAAAGAAGTAAATCTTTTAACATAAAAGAGCGGATAATTTTTAACTAATAGGTGCGCTTAAATGCAAAGAAACCTAATTACAAAAAGAGCGAATCCCTTATAAAAAGGTTCGCTCTTTTTTACATATACAATTAAACTTCGCGCCACCAAGTTGATGAAAGATAGTTTGTAGATTTTAATGTAATTGATTCACCAATTTGTGGCGTTGCAACTGTAACTCCTAAACGTTTTGCTTCTTTCGTAACGCGTTCAATTGGATCGCTCCATTCATGCAACGCTAATGTAAAAGCACCCCAATGAATCGGAAGTAGTAATTCTCCTTTAACGTCAATATGAGCTTGTACCGTCTCTTCTGGCAACATATGAATAGCAGACCAACGTGTATCATATTGCCCGCATTCCATTAAAGTAAGATCAAATGGACCGTATTTATCACCAATTTCTTTAAAGTGAGGAGCATATCCGCTATCACCACTAAAGAAGACTTTAGTTTCTTGACCAAGAATAAGCCATGAACATCATAACGAACGATCTCTATCTGTCATACTTCGTCCAGAGAAATGTCTTGCAGGAGCGCATACTAACTTAATAGTATCAAACGTAATTTCATCCCACCATTTATGCTCACTAATCTTACTAGGTGAAACACCCCATTTAATAAGATATTGTGCAACTCCCGTCGGAACGTAAAAATGCTTCGTACGATCTTTTAACTCCATAATACTTTTATAATTTAAGTGGTCATAGTGATTATGTGAAATGATAATCGCATCAATTTCTTGAAGGTCTTCACGTTCTAAAGAAAACACACCACTATACCGCTTACTATTAAAAATAGGAAATGTAGAAGATGCATCACCAAGCATAGGATCTAATAACAGCTTTTTACCTTCTACTTTTAAAAGAGACGCAGAATGGCCAAACCATGTAACACTCTCTAAAGATTCATCGTCTTTATTTGATAAAACGATAGGTAAATCCTTTATAGGACGCAGCTTTGATTTCATTTTAAAATAATCCGTCATTAAACCTATAATATCTTTCGGTTTAAAACTCATATCAGTATGAATTTGATTTGTATATTTCTTATTCATTGGTTCTCCTTTTTACGTTTAACAATATACGTATGTTGTTATTGTAGCTATTTGTATTTTAAACTATATCATTTTACCTTTCATCTTACATGCAGTACATTTCATAAATTCGTCAAATTCATTATTCGTATATATAAAATAGAATTTATTCAGCAGCAGATAAAACTAATATGAAGTAAATGTAAATTATTTTAATTTAGTAAAATTCCTCTTATAAGAATCTGAGAACGTATGTTCCGTTGTATGTTATAGAAGAGAATATGTCTCTAATGAACAATAGGAAGGAGAGGATGTAGATGCAAATAGAGAGAAAAAAGAAGTCAAAATGTAAACTATCAAAATCTGAAATCATCCAGCTGTATGCAGAAGGGAAGAGTACCTCAGAAATTGCTATGCTTGCTAATGTGTCTGCAAGGTATATTCGTATGGTTCTAACAGACAACAACGTTCCAAGGCGCGCTATAGGGAGCTGGAGGAGAAAGTATGACATAACAGAAGATTATTTTAAAACGTGGTCAAATAACATGGCTTATATTTTAGGGTTTATAGCAGCAGATGGTGTAATCCAAAAAGAAAACCAATGTGTCAGTATCTCACAAAAAGAAAGTGACATTTTAGAAGATATTAAAAAAGAACTAAACACAAACCAGCCACTTTACCAAAATAAAAAAACTGGCGTATATATGCTAAACATTAATAGTAAAACAATAAAAGACGACATTATGAACATACACGGAATCATGCCGTGTAAATCATGTAACATCGAATTTCCTTTAGTACCAGAAGAATATTTACATCATTTTGTTCGTGGGTATTTTGATGGGGATGGACATGTAAACTCTCATAAATACTTTGTTAGCTTCGTTGGTGGATCATATAATTTTATGAATTCTTTTAAAGGTATACTTGAGAATAATAAATTCGAGTTTTGTTGACAAAGTAAAACAATATCGCATATACCTTAGTGGTAAAGAAAATGTTAATAAATTTTCAAAGTGGATTTATAAAGATAAAGGATTGTATTTAGAGCGTAAATACACTATTTTTCAGCAAAAAGAAGAATAATATACTAATAAGTAAGAATTCTTTTATGATATAACATATTAGAAGATTGTTTATTGCAAAAGAAATTTTTGAATCCAGAAACGATGCCAGCCACTTTTGGATATTCACATATAGTCGAGGTTAGCAACACCAAACGGACCGTATATATCTGGAAAAATCGCTATAAATACTGATGGTCGAATAGTTGGAATTAACGATTTAAGTTTACAAACAAGACAAGTATTTGAAAATATAAAGACTACTTTTGAATCTTCCGGATTAAACTTTAATGAGGTTATAAAATTAACATTTTTTCTAACAGTCATTTCAAAAATGGCGATAGATAGAGAAATATGTGATCAGTATATCAATACAAACAATCCACCAGCAAGTTCAGCTGTAGAAGTTAACAAACTAATTCACGACGAATTAGTAATTGAAATCGAAGCAATTGCTGTAGCAAACTAATAAATAAACATATATTAATCATTCTCAAAGCAACTTGTTCTTTAATTAAAACAAGTTGCTTTTTATTTGTTGTTTAATTAAAAAGCATTTTCAAGAACATATAAATTATAAATGCAAAGTCAAACAAATTGCACTGATTTAAAAGTAACGAACTAATCAATCACGTACAAACAAAGAAAAGGGGAGTATAAAAAAATAATACTAATATTTAATAAGTTTATTACTTTTTATTAGTTGACATAATATATATTATAGGCAGTTATAGAAACAAAGTAATATCAGGTATCAAAAACCAAGTAAACTATACTTAATGAGACGAGACAGAGATTTTCAGTGAGATTCACATAAAATCGTATCTAAACGCATTTTTGCAGTTTTTATTGTTTATGTTGCTATAAATCTATCACAGCAAATCCTAATCAATAATTGCTTAAGATTTAACGAATCCAAATCATTTTTAATCGACAAATAATTTTTCTGCATAAAAATTATTTCTATACAACATATAAATTAATAATTTTATTTTATGTTTTACTTATTCAATTTATTGCTATTTACACACGTTTTACAGCTTTACTTTATTTGTTGTTATTTCTATCATTTACGCTTGACTTTTAATGCGCTTATTGTTCTATACGCTAGTTAACATAACGTTTATTTGTAACATAAAAAAATCTTCCTCACCTTCAGGAAGATTTTTTAACTTGCTATTAGATTATATATATCTTTTTAGTAGCAATCCCAATTGTAAATAACATTGGAAAAATCTAGATTTAACAAATCATCTTTCTTTATAAAGAAATTAGCAACACCAGAATCTCCCCACATAATATGTAATGAGTCGTCTGTATCGATTTGCAGCAATAACACATCATGCTGTTTGTATTTTTCTTGCCATTCTCTTGGATCTGTCTGTGTAAAAAATGGATAACCACCAATTTTATGCCCTTGATCTTCGCATAAATCATCATACAGTTCGCCTAATTCTGTATTGTTTTCTTTATCAACGATTTCTTCCCAATCAATGTTATCGTTAAAAATCATTTCAAATCGATAATCTCTAGATGTTACTGGTTGATAATTCAATTCAAACTTTAGTTTTGCTGCTTGAGGTATGATAAAATCCTCTGAATCTAAAGTGTTTAAATAACTGAAATCAGTAATAACCTTAGTTAAATCTTCTGTAATTGTAGAATGATACATAATTCGAAAGTCTTTTTGGTCAGTTGGATGATCAAAATCTGCTCCAAAAAGCTCATCATCAGCACTTACGAAAAACTGTAACATACCATTTTGAGGCATATATTCAATATGAGGCATTTCTTCAAAGTTTAATTGAGCAAGTAGCATCATCGGTTGCCCATTTGAGTCTTTAGGATACTCTTGATCTATAGGTAAATACGGATGACCACCAAACTTACTCTCAAAAAGAGTTGTCTCTGCTAATGTTCCAGAAACTTTAACATACGGTTTCACACTTTCTTCTAAAATACTACGATACTGTTCTAGTTCTTTCGGAATTTGAAGTTGATACGTATTCTTCATCACATTTGCCTCCCTTTAATAATGAATTGAAAATGCCTTACTTAATTATATAGTAAGAGATAGCTTCATTGAAAATTGTTAAAAGTCCGTTTTCATCCTCGTTTTTTGCGCACTTGGTGGACAAAGTAGATTATGTTCTAAAACCTTTTTATTAATAGTTCGAATTAAATCCGCTGCTTCTGCAGTATTTGTAGTTTCTTTTAGCCTTTCTTTTAAATCATCAATTTCCTTTGAAAGCTCAATCCACCTAGGTAAAACATGATTATTTTTCAAAGTTCTATACAGTTGTTTTTCAGGATTATACGAAAGATCTTTATCTAGATTTAGAGGTTTCCCTTTACCTGGCAAATTATCAAAAGACCCTTTCTTTTCTGCTTCTTTAACGATAGAACTAATATGATCCTCATACGTATAGGACCAAACTTTCTCATCTTTTACTAAAATCTCTTGCTTTTTTAGTTTTTTATCTAGTTCTTCTTGATTCATAAAATCTCTCCCTTTTATATTTTATAGTAGCGTTTTTGTAGGTTTTAATGCTTTCAACCCATCAAATAACTTTTCTCGCCACCAAACACCGTCATGACCGCCTTGAAACTCTTCATAAGTAATTTGGTATCCTTTTTCTTTTAAAGCTTTATACAGGCGTCTATTAGCTGTTAAAAGAGGTTTGTTTTCAAGTTCTCCTGCTGCTATGTAAAAATGAGGTTGACTCGTATTGAAATCTATAGATGAAATTTGATTTTCAGTCCAAGGAATTTGATTTTCATAACCATCCTTTTTCCAATGCACGGATCCAGACATTGACAACACGTTTCCGAAAACATGTGGATTTTGAAGCGCTGCATAAAAAGCTGCTAAGCCACCAAGACTGAAACCGGCAATTGTTGTATGTTTCGCTTCTTGATGCACACGATACTTAGCGTGAATCCACGAAAGTAATTCCTCCGTTAAAAATGCATTCATTTTATCGTTATAAGTTAGCTCTTCTAGTCGATCAACTGGTTCTATAGCAACAGCAATACAAGATGGGATTTCTTTTTCGTATATTAAATAATTAAGTGTTCTTGTGATTGAAAGGTTATTAACGAAAGAATTCCCATCAAACACAATGAGAAGTTCTTGAAGATGTGAAGTGTGAGAATAATCATGAGGCGTATAAATATGAATTTTACGTGTGTTATTTAAAATTGAACTATGAAAAGAATATGTTTCAATTTTTCCAGATGGATAATGGATTAAAGGAAAACGGTATCTAAGCGCCTCTCCCTCCCTTACATCATTCTATATGTACTTCTTTCTTCGTATTAGAATCCCTATATAAACAAGGTATTAAAATTGTATTTTTTATGAAAAAAAAAACGCACAAGCAGCATAACTTGTACGTTTTAATTTTTATTCAGCAAGATAATATAGTAATAGTTTTCGCGCTTTCTCATAATTCATGAAATCTCTATACAAAACGGGATACTTCACAATTTCTGTTTCTATAGAACGATATTGCGGAAACCATTCGAAAAATGATTTTCTCAGCCACTTTATTTGCTCAAACGAAATCTCCTTTTCGTTTTCATTAAGTACGTAACTCAAAGTCCCTGCTGTATGCATCCAATAATAATTTAAATCAGCGCTTATACAATCATCTTCTGTGAACATATTTTTATAATCTTTCCGTATTTTTTGAATGTCACAATTCGGAAATGGTTTATATAGAGGACTATGCATTTTTTGCAATTCATTAAACATAACTTGTTTTCCTAACTTCAAATACCCACTCCTTTATTTCTCTATCCAATTTAATAAATTTTCATAGTGATATTGAGCATCGATATACCCAAGATTATATAGATTAACAAGCTTTTCCTTATTTCTTTCTATTCCGCTTATAGGAAGTTGTACGCTAGGCTGAATAACATAAAAATTTTCTTTTTGTTCTTTTTGATTCATATAAGATATCGTCTCATTATAAAAACGATAATGCTCTACTAAAGTCTCTGCGATTTTCGGATATTTTCTATATAAAATTTTAGCCAGGCCAGAAAATTTATTTCGCTGCTTCTCATATCCTTCTGGTTTTGTCATAATAACAACATTCTTTTCATAACCATCATTTTGCGCTTTCAAAATTGGTACAGGATCTATAATTCCTCCATCTAACAATTTTCGATTATCATATTCTACAGCAGGTGCTATAAACGGTACAGAGCTTGATGCACGAATGATTTTTAAAATATCATTTCCATGTTCCTTTTTATTATAATAAACAGCCTGTCCTGAATCGCAATCGGTCGTTCCAATTACAAACTGTTCATTTGAATGTAGGAAAGTTTGAAAATCAAAAGGTACAATCTTGTTTGGTACTTCGTCAAATAGAAAATCCATACCAAATAATTCACGTTTTCGGATTAAATTTCGATAAGATATATATCTGTGATCTGCTACTAGCTCTGTATTTACTTTCTTATTCCTTCCTTTTTGACGTGACAAATAGGTTGCTCCCATACACGCTCCAGCAGATACACCGACTACATACGGAAAGAATAAGTTTTGTTCCATGAAATATTCGAGTACTCCTGCAGTATATAAACCTTTCATTCCTCCGCCCTCTAATACTAAACCAATATTCTTCATGCTATATCCCTCTACTCCTTTTTTCTTACTTACATATTAGCACAAGATTTTAAGATGAGGTTATATAATTGAATTGCAACAATAACCAGAAACTACTAAAGTAATGTCATAATTTCTTAGTAAGTAGCATGGTACAATATAAGTAACACATCCCACATATATTAAAGGAGGAATTTCATATGGGCTTATTTAGCGGTATTTTAGGAAATGCATCGAATGCGAGTACAGAAAGTGTAGAACGTGATTTAGAGAAGATTATGCTAGACGATGAGAAAGTTGAGCATGCTTATAAATTAATTCGCGATTTAATCGTATTTACAAATCGTCGTCTTATTTTAGTAGATAAACAAGGAATATCAGGTAAAAAAACAGAGTATCATTCTATTCCTTATAAAAGTATTACACAATTTAGCATTGAAACAGCTGGGCATTTTGATTTAGATGCAGAGCTTAAAATTTGGGTGTCTAGTATGGATGATCCAATTGCAAAAGAATTTAAAGGTGACGATAGTATTTTAAGCATTCAAAAAGCGTTAGTAATATATACGACAAAATAGTTATTTTGTATTTTTATTCATTTATGAAATTACTAACCCGAATATTTTGGAAGTATATACAATATTTTTGTATATTTAATCTCTATTAACATAAAAAGGTAAAGCGTACTTCTAATGCTTTACCTTTCTTTTTTGTAATAAATAAGTGTAGCTTTATCATTTAATTTCTTTATAACTTCTGTTCTTTTATAACCTATCTTTTCATATAAAAAACAATTTCTCTCTTCTTCTAAAATAGTAGCAAGTTCCCAACTCATCGCTTCAGGAAACATCTCCTCAATTAATAATAATACTTTTTGAGCAATTCCGTTTCCTTGAAACTCTGGATGTATGAACATAGGACTTATCCAAAATTGATTTGTTTTTTCTTTATGATATATACACATTGCCCCAACAAACTGACCATCTACTATAATTTTATAAAATCCACCATTTGGGTATTTTATTCTTGTCATCGTTCGTTGAATCGGCTCATTTGCTGGACTCGTCTCATAGTCTTGATACTTCTCTAATAACGGATAAAATGATGTAATTTGCATTGTAAATATGTCCAGTGCATCTTTCTCAGTTGCTCTTTTTAGTATAATATTCATCTTACCAATCTAGACGCTTTCTTAATGAAGTAATATGAGCTGTATGATGACGACCGTGCCATGCGTATAGTCCAATTGCAACAGCCAGTTTTGTTTCACCAGATTCAGGATGATTAAATGTCTTTTCTAAATCAGTAGGTTCTAATGAATATAAAAGGTTAACCCATCTTTTATGTAATGAATCTAGCATTACTAGTGAAACATCTACAGGTAGTTTCGAATCTGGTAATTCTGCCCATTTTTCTTCTTTATACGGTTTAATAGTTGGATTCTTTTCTGTTAGTGCTAATTTAAAGCGTATGTAACTATTCATATGGCTATCAACAACGTGATGAACAACTTGACGAACTGTCCATCCACCAACGCGATACGGTGTGTCTAACTGCTTCTGATCTAAATCTTTAATTGCCTTTGCTAAATCAGTAGGTACATCCTCAATTTCTTGAATCCATTTATCAATCATTTCCTCAGTAATAGGACGCTTGTATGTAAATTGGCCAATTGGATATCGTAAATCATTCATGAATAAGTCCCCCCTATTATTTTGAACACGAAGTAGTTCTGCAAATATAATGTACAAAATTTACACGTTCTCCGTTTAAGTCTACAGAAGTTGTATCTGCTTCATTTTTAAAAGAAAATCCGCTTTTTTCTAGTACAATTTGTGATGCAAGATTATTAGTCGTTGTTTTAGCATGAACCTCATTAATTTCATTATTTTTCGCTACGTCTAAAATTAATTTTACAGCTGCTGTTGCAACTCCTTTTTTAGTGAATTTTTCTCCGACTCGATAACCTAACGAACTGATTCGAGTTTCGGTATCTATATTTACTAAGTTAATTCGTCCTACAATTTCTTTTTCTTCATTACGAATTAAATAAAAATAAGAACTTCCATCTGCCTGTTCTATTAATAAATCGTCTAATAGTTTTTGAAAATATTCAAAATCGAAATATTGCGAACCACGATTTGGTACCATCGTTTCAAAAAAAGATTTATTCGTAAGTTCAAATGTAAATAAATCCGCAGCATCTTGTTTTTTTAGTTTCTCTATGTATATTTCCATCCCGTATTCTCCTTCTTGATTTACTAACTGTTATACATTCTTTTTTAATCAATTATATTCCTGCTATTTCTTTCGATTAAGTAATACAGCTAGTAGCACTTTCGGATGAAAAAGGTGAAATGGACTACGAATTAAATTCATCACTCGTACTAACCGAATATAAACATCAGAATCACTTGCGGAAAGTCGATATATTTGTTTCGTATACCATAGCTGAAATTTTTGTTTCGTAGTTAATTCTCTCTTTAGCTGCGGGTGACGTGATATTTCCGTTGTTGTCATATCCCAAGGGATTTCTATTATGTCAGCTGTCTTTTTATAAAATTGTTGTGTAAATGTTTTATCGAGCTGTTTTCTACTTTGCAAAAGTAATTGCAATTGGTGAGCTTCCATAGCAGCAACTGAAACACCTTGACCGAAAACAGGATCAAAACGACATTGTGCATCTCCAACTACTAACAACCCTTCTGGTACATTGTTAACTAAATCAAATCGCCGGCGTACTTGATAGGGAATTTTGTATGTCTTTATATCAGTAATTCCCTCAGCCTTGTTTAGGAAGTCTGTAACATTAGAAATTGATAGGTTTTCAGCAAAATCATAAAACTCATCATCTGTTTGTGGTGCTTTCTCATTTGCGTATCCACTGAAAGTAACAAAATAACGATTATCTTCAATCGTTTGAATAAGAACGCCATAAGGGTTTTCAGGGAAACTCGGAGACATTAGCATATTACAACAGTCTAACTCCTCATTTTCTTTAAGTTGGAACATTTTTGTTGCGTAAAATAAATCGATACGAACTTTCTCTTCTTGTACTTCAATTTCGTATTCTCGTAGCCACTCCATACTTTTTGAGCCAAATCCACTTGCATCAATTACAATATCTGCATGAACTTCTTCTTGCATGCCTGTCTCTAAATATTTAACTTTTACTCCACACACTTTGTTAAGCTTCCCATCTACTAATAACCCATTAACTAATGTTTTATATGTAATAGTAATATTTGAAATTTGATCAATTCGTTTTTGAATATGCCATTCTAATAAAGGACGACTTTGTTGAATCATATGAACTTCCCCTATGAATGGTTGTTTCCATAGACCAAATTGATGCCATTTCAAATCACGCGTAAAGTTATTTATAATACTGCCCGCTTTTATTAATTCATTCGTAATAGTAGGAAACAATTCTTCAATTGCTTTTTCTCCACCTTTTAATAACACGTGAGGATGATCGCTTTGTGGAACTCTTTTTCTTGAAGCTTTTCCATCCCATTTGTCACCGACTTCTAAAATGATTACTTCTTTAAAAGAAGTTGATAATGCCTTTGCTGCAAACTTTCCCGCCATACTTCCACCAATAACAATAGCCTTATTAAACATATTCTCCCCCTTAATAAAAAGAGATCCTGTCGTGTATAAATGAAACAGGACCTTAATTACATTGCTTCTTTATCATTATAATTAAAATACATGAGTAAATTGCAACGTTAAAATTAAAATACCTAATCCCCATACGTAATACGCGAATACTTTTAAGGAATGACGTTTTAAATATTGAATTATCCATGAAACTGCTATGTAACCAAAGAAAGCTGCTGATAACGTTCCGACAATTAATGATGTACTAGAAATAGATTCTGCTTTCCCTTGAAAAACATCTATAAATTGCAAGATGATTGCTCCGACTATTGCTGGCGTAGATAATAAAAAAGAAAAGTATGCTGCTGTTTCACGGTCTAGTTTTCTCCATAAAGCAGCGACAATCGTCATTCCAGAGCGAGAAATTGCCGGGAAAATAGCAGCCGCTTGAAATGAACCAATGATAAATGCATCTTTATATGTAATGTCGTCCATTTTTTTACGACCATCCTTTTGTTTATCGGCCATATATAGAAAGAAACCTGTCACTAAAAACTCCCAACCGATGGTAATGCCTGTTTTTGAAATATCTTCAAAGAAGTCTTTAAATAATAAACCGATTACAACCGCAGGTATCGTCCCAACGATAAGTAATAACATAAGCTTTGAAAATGGATTTTTCATTAAATATATAAATTCTTTTTTGTAATAAATAAACACGGCAAGCAAAGTCCCAATATGCAGCGTCGTATCTAAAAACAATCCCGCTTCATCTAATTGAAACAAATGCCGTCCTAAATAAAGGTGCCCTGTACTACTAATCGGTAAAAACTCTGTTAACCCTTGAATTATACCTAAAATAAATGCTTCTAACCAATTCATGATGGTCTCCTTTCTCGTTTGCTTGTTCCAATATATGAAGGTTAAATTTTCGATATGAAAAAAACTATATTTCTCTAAGAATTTACTTTTAAATTATGGATATATATGTAAAGAGAGTCGAGGTGGGTTAATATGTGGAGGCACACAAAATTCGGCAATGTATTACTTTGGGTGGGACCTATCCTTGTGTTTTTAGGATTATGTATGACTAATGTTATTTCAGACATTCCTTTCTTTGAAGGAAAACATAAAACGCTCGGAATAATAATTTTATTTATAGGGGTTTTCTGTTTAATTGCTGCTAATTATTTTAAAAAAGGAGAAAGAAATGAAGAATAAAGCTAAATAAAAAAACAATCCCAGTATAAATGCTAGGATTGTTTTTCGTTTATGTTGCTTATTTATAGAATACTTTATCAACGTTATATTTTGCTTTGTATTCATTAATGATATATGTTTCGTAAATTTCTCTTTCTGTTGGATCTTCTACGATACATGCATCAATACGGTATACTTCGTCACGATGATTTTTAATTGGTGAAACATTGTCTTCAAAGTGTTTTTTAATACGTTGTCTAATTTTACGAGCTTTACCTACGAAAAGCAGTTCGTCATTAATATTGTAAAACATAAAAATGCCGCCTTTATCTCTAGGGAACAAGTGGAAATCGATAAAACCATTAATTGGAGTAATGATTGCCTCGTCTCCTTTAATAACTTGTTTACGTTCAGTAATTGAAACATCAGCTTCAGGAATATTAATTTTAATCAAGTTCATTCACGTCCTCTTTTATTATAAAGATAAATAATAGCATACATACGTAAGAAAAGCTATGTCCAGAGGCATATTTCATTTTATAATTCAAATATTATAGGTGTATCATGTAAACTCTTCTTCCAAATCATATGATCACTTGATTTTCCCCAATAATCCTTCAGTACATAACTAGGTTCTCCAAACTTCTTTGTCCATATACTTTGTGCTTTTTTGTATCCACTATCTAAACAGTATTCTGTTATTCCTCTGCTAAGTAATGTAAGATGCATTGCATGTAATAGTAAACTCCCTATACCCTTTCTTTGATACTCAGGAAGTATAAATACAGTTCCTATTTCATACAAATCCTTAAGTACACCGCCTGTACAACTAGTAATCAATGTACTTGCTGGACCAATTTCAATTGTTCCAATCATTTTATCGTTATTTGTATCTATCGCTAATAAAAAGTAACGATTTTCTCCATTACTATCAAAATCATCTTTTAAATATTGCTTTTTCGAGTTAATTTCATTTTCTATGTCATCCAATAATTGTGATAATCCTTCATTTTTATATGTATCCGTAATAACTATACGGAAAAACAAGTGAAGTTCCTCTAAATCATCCAAATTCGGCCTTCTAATCGCAACGTTAGTCATGAATGAATTCTCCAATCTATGAAAATATACGAGAACAGCTTATATTGTAGATGTATTTTGGTGTTAAACAATAACTTTATCATGTGAATTGCTTCTTTTTGAATTTATATATCATCACAACATATATTCGTCTAAAACTATTATATGACATGATTAATACAATACTTTATATACTCTATTCAATATTATTCTACAAAAACCTGCATAGATCCAGCAGTAAAGAAAGCTCAGTACAAAGATTGATAAAATAATTTTTATGTCTAAAGTTGTATGAACAGTAGGGCCAAGTACTGGAAAACGGAAAATATCGAGAATGATCATAATACCTATAAGTAGGCATATCGCAGAAAAGGAAACAACCCATATTCTCCTCCTTAATCTTGAAAAGGATACTCCTAACGCTATACCTAATAAGCCAGTAGTAAAAGGGAAAACAAATAGTTCGCTTGGTTGAATAATAAATAATAGAAAAATAGTTAGAACATAAGAAAGTATTCCCTCACGAATAGAATAACAAATAGCAAAGAAAATAGGTAACGTCGCAAATGGACTAATGAGTAATCCTATACCAGGAATTAAGTTCCCAGCTACTTGAAACATGGTGGCCAATGCGCTCATTAAAGCTGTCATTGCTAACTTATTTACAAGGGACAACTTTCTTTTATGAACAAAGTTCGCGTCATGCTCTATCATCAGTTGATACCAATAACGTACAAACCGATTCATCAAAATACCCCCTAAAGATACCTCATTAATCACTTTCTATATTATTCATACACTTTTTGTTTATGTGTTACTTTCTGCATGGTTATGACTCACTATCCAGGAGTCATTTATTCATAGTAGTATTTTTAGGGAGACGACAGGTCGTGCATTTTGAAGAATGTAGACTGAGAGTTTATATCATATCAAGGAACAATCTCATAAATAGTACCTTTGTTAAAATCAGATACTTTCATAGAACCGTAAACACCTAAATATAATTTAGTTTGATCCAAATTTGCTCCTAAACTCATATAATAAGCTGCTTGCGTACCAAAATCATAATTGGTTTCAATAACATGAAAGTCATTATGTTTACCGTCTGTACCGGCTCTAGTATATGCTAAAACACCTTTAACTGGAGGACGAGAATCTTCTTTCTTAGCGAGGTCAGTAAATACGACACTACCTGTTAAATTTGGAATTGCAGTCCCCATATATGGCTGAACTCCTGTAAGTGAAGTTCCTCCAAATTTATCCGGTCTAGAGTCTTTATGGAAATAACTAATAAGAGGCTGAATACGCTTCACTGATGTTTGGATTGTTTCATCATAATAAGCCATTATCCTCTCATCCAAAGTAGGATTCTCAGAACAGTGTCTTATAAAAGAGGTTGGTAAATCTCCTTCCCATCCTCGCCAACCAAAATTAAGAAATCCTTCTTGATTAGGAGTAGAACTCATTAAATACGTTTGAACAAGTTCTGTAACCGGAATTGATTTATAATGAACAAACGAGAAAATCGACTCTACGATATCCTGTCCGACATTTCCAGCGTATTTGATATATTGATTATAAAACCTTTGGAATGTAATACCGGTTATATTTCGAACACCTTTCGCAATTACTGTAAGGGTTTCTTGTATAGATAAAGGAAGTTCATTAAAGCGCGTTACTACTGGAGGATTATGTATGATTGTATTTTTACTTACATCGATTTCAATGATTTTACCTGCTATTTCTAAATCATCTTGGCTTAAATTAAATGGGTCATAACCTGATCCACCATCTCCATTTGTAAAAACAAGTTTTCCAGTCTCCGGTGAAAAATTTAAACTATTAACGCCGTTATGATTGAAAAATGGCCTTCTTATATTAAGTAATGTTCTTCGTTTTTCAGGTTGACCGTTTGATTGTAAAACCCATTCCTCAATTGCATCAATATGGTCATATTGAGCATCTCTATTTACCCACTTTAAGTTTAAAGATTTAGGGTCACAAGGATTCGGTTTAAATTGTTCTGAAAGCGCACCAGCCCCTTGAGTTCCAGCTACTGAATAATGAAGGTAAAATAAACCGTTATGATTAAATTGTGGATGAAACGCTAGTCCTAGTAACCCTCGCTCATCATAGCCACTACTAGAAACGCCTTCTTCAGATGTGCCTAATTTAATAATCCGATTACGAATATTTAAAAATGTCTTTATCGCTCCGTCTCCTATGTAAAAAATCTCTCCTAATTGAGTTGCGACAAATAGTCTTTCAGTTGAATCACCCGGAAGTATAGTGGTTTTCATCACAGTCGGTAAATTTATATTATGAACAATGGGCCGTAAACTAACTTGAATTTTTGTCAATTAACTTTACACCCCTTTTGCTTCTTTTTATAGAAGAATATGATAAGAGTAGTTCTATTAGTATTAAACAAACGATATTCCTTTTTATTACAATTTTGTATATAATATAAGTATATACAATCTAGGGGGACCAACGATGACAATCGTACTACAAATCATCTTACCACTAATTTTCGCAGTGTATTTATTTATCCTCTATCGTAATGAGAAGTTTGGATCAGCTTCATTCCTTTTAGCGGTCATAATTGGGATTTTCGGTTTAGAGAATATTTTTCAATATGCTAGTTTAACAGATCATGCTGTGTATCCATATTGGGGCAGTTTGAAAGCTGTTGTTATCATTTTATCAGTCGTATTTCTATTTAAAAAAGGAGGTCTGACAGGAAAATACTAATTTGTAACGCTGTACATATTTTCTTATCCTATTGCTTTTATTTTACAAAAGAAGAAATGTCCATGTAAAAACAAGAAGAAGTGTGTTACATATGTCTATAAATATTATTTCTATAGTTTCTATAATAATATGGATTGTGTTGATTACAGAACTTATAAAACCTTCAAAAGAACAGAATGGACGAAAAATAGTAACTTTATTAACGGCCGGTTCCGCATCAACAATTATTTTGACGGTTTCATTTATTCAAAATATCCCGTTTTGGAATTGATAGTGATATAATTACAAAAAATATTTATAAATAAAAAAGATTAGGATTCGCTCCTAATCTTTTTTATTATTCAATTGCACCAGCAACGTCATAATCATTTAAATCTAATTCAATTGGTTGTCCTAGCGCTAGTTTAGCTAATTCAGATCCTAAATATGGACCAGCCGTTAAACCTGAAGCTCCTAATCCATTCGCAACGAGAATACCTTCAAAGTTAGGTAGTGGGCCAATAACAGGTAAGAATCCAGGCGTGAATGGTCTGAATCCAACTCTTGTTTCAAGCATTGTAGCATTTTCTAAACCAGGTGCAACTGCTAATGCTTTATGGAATACTTCATGTAAACCACCTGCTGTTACACGATGATCAAAACCAGTGTCGTTTTCATGTGTCGCACCAATTACGACATGACCATTATCAAATGTTAAAATGTATTGATCGTTTGGCGGCATAACAACTGGCATATTTTCTGTTGCTGTATTTTCCATTTGCAGGTGAACAATTTGTCCTTTTTGGAACGTAACTAAGAAATTAATTCCTAATGGGTTTAATATTTCATTCGCCCATGCACCTGCAGTTACAATAACTTTTTCTGCTAAAATTGTTTCATCATTTACTTTAACACCCGTAATATGATTCCCTTCACGGACTAATACTGCATCGCCTTTTAAAAAAGTTGCACCATGTTTTTTCGCAGCGCTTATTAATGCGTTGCGTAATAATCTTCCGTTTACTCTTGCAGCACCACTAATATGAACAGAACTATATTCTTCTGATAATGCCGGGAATAATTTTTTCGTTTCTTCAGCTGATAAACGCGTAATTTCACCAATCTCTGGTGCATCTTCACGTCGTTTATAAGCTCGCTCTTCCATTTGATCTAGTTTTTTCTCGTCAGTATGTAAACTAATTGCACCTACACGGTTGTATCCTGTATCCGTTTCACCGTCTTCTTCTAATTGTTGAATTAACGACGAATAGTAACGCGCACCGCCTTTAACGATTTTATACCACGCTTTATTACGACGTTGTGAAAGCCATGGACATACTATACCTGCTGCTGCATCAGTGGCTTGCCCTAATTGTTGGCGATCCACGATAGTAACATTCGCACCAGCCTTAGCCAGATGATAAGCAGTAGACGCTCCTAAAATTCCAGATCCAACTACAATATACGATTTCATTTCAAACACCTTTTCTCTTTGCTAATTATATAAATATAAGAACATTCTTAAGTATAATAGAAGGAATCCTTTTTTCAATGTACTCATCGCAATTAATTATTTCACCATTGTGACTTTCCTAATCGTTATTTCTTCTGCTTACGGAATAATTCAATTGTTTTATAGCCTTGTGAAAGGATTTCAATCATTTTCTCAAGGCGTTTTTCACGTGTTTTTTCTTGTTTCACTGAAAATAAATTACGTGCCCAATCTTTTTGATATCCAGGAGTTAAACTTTGATAAAACTTAAGTTCATTTGGATGATTAGCTAATAAAGCTTCAACATCTTTAATTCGACCTGCATAATCGGCAACACATTGACTCATAGCAGGCGTTTTCGTCGCTTTTTTCTTTTCACGCTTTAAGCCTACAACAGTAAAGACGTCATCCATACTTACCATTCGAGCAAATTTAATTTCGCTTTCTCCTACATAGCCATCTTCTCCAACGCTTAATGCTGGAAACATCTCATCGCGGTGAATAAACGTACTGTAACGAGCATTACCTTTTTTCGGATATGCGAAAAAGATATAACCTTTTTCAAGTAATAATGCTTCATTACTAATAATAAAATTCGTTTGTTTCACCATTTCATCAAGCGTTTCAACAAAAATAAAAATAGCATCGTGTTCTTTTGAATATGCAGTTTCTTTACCTGTGAAAATGTCATAATCACTTGGTTCGTTAATAACAACCATATTCGTATACTTATTAAGTTTCAATTTATCGATAACTGACATAATAATCTTCCTTTACATTCGAAATTCATTGTACATACTTTTTTATACTGTTCTAGTGTATTATATCTATTTAGAAAATCAAACTTTAAATAGTATTATTCTGTTTCAAAAGAACAAAAATCTTTATTTGAAGAACTGGTTTTACAAGAGGATGATGGAAAGGAACCAGTTTTTAATTCATATGAAGAGGCTGCAGAAACATTAAAAACATTAGAAGAAAACCTTTTAAACCAAAAATTATACAAATAGCCGATTCCGAATAAGAACAGGCTATTTGTACAATCACAACTCAATAGTAAATAAAGTATATAAAAGCTCTCTATATTGATCTTCTGTAATTTCACGCTTAGTTTTTGCTCCATACATCATTTTAGTTAAATTAGAATTCGTTAAAGAGATATGGCCAGCGTTCGTCAACTTTACTGCAATTGATCCTTTATTGAAAATAGACTTTTCATCTTCTACCACTCTTCTTTGAACATCGTTTACTACTGTCTCGTCAATAATATGAGTATAAAAAGCATGACAAACTTTCCATTCTCCAGCAACATCTATTCTTTCTAGAACATAATTGCCTTTACTCGTATCTTTTCGTCTTACCCGGTACGAACCGTTTTTTGAAGAAACAGACTCACCAGTAAAAGGTACAGGAACGAGGGGTACTAACGAAGCTATACCTACATCAATTAAATACTGTACGTTATCTTTATTTAAAATAATTGTTATATGTCCGTCCTCAAGTGCCCAAGCGTTTATATCATTTTTATATACAGTACCTAGTGCGAGTTGTACATCATAACCACTATCTTTTAAAAAATAATAAAAAAGAGTATTTAATTCATAACAAAGCCCACCGCGGGAACTAGTTAAAATTTTCTCTTGTAAGTTTTTCATAGAAATTGCATTTATATTACCTGCTATAACATCTAAATTCTCAAACGGTATTGTGTGAGCAAATGCAAAGAGTATTGTACTTAATTCTTCAAATTTTATTTCAGTACGTTTTTCAAGGTTTAATCTTGTAAAGAGTTGGTCTTGTAACTTTGTCATATTCAGCACCCCTTAATAAGTTATAAGTTTAAATAATATATGCTGATTGTATATGTGATGAGGTACTGTAACAATGTACATTTCGTTTAACTGTACCGGTACAAAAATTCTAATTCACAAGATTGCCTAATATAAGAATTAAAATAAGAGGCATCATTAAAATGCCTCTTATTTACTCTGGGATGTTACGAATATAAATGTAATAGTTTGTCTATGGATACATTATTAATATTACTTAAATCAATAAAATATTGAAGTTGCCACATTTGGCTCTTTTTAGCTTGATTACTAACAGGTTTATCCCATATAGAATAAACTCTCATAGCCATCTTTCCTTTTTGATTTTGAGTTTTTAATATTTTTTCTTCAAGAAGAATCTCTTTTGGGAAAATAAATTGTCCTAGTTTATGATCGTTAATACAAGTGATAACTAATAAGTCAGGAGCAGCGTCATAAGAAAACGCTTGATTTTGCATGTTTTCATTTTTCTCCCAAAAAGAAACAAATTGACCAATTTTGTTAGGAGTAATTTTTGATACTCTAAAACGTATCGTTTTGTCATTTAAGTGAAATAACCCCCCAGCATACTCTGAGTTTTGTCTTTCTTCTTTTAGATTAGTGATTATTAAGTTATTAGGTTTATATACTATGTTATTTAAATTTTGAATGATATCATTAAAGTTGTTCAAGTAAACGCCCCCTTTATCCATCTTTTAGTTTATCACAAACGTTAGTTCTTATATATCATATAGATAACATATAGTAATAACGAAGTGAAAAAGAGGGGTATTTTAGTGGAACATGATTATGCAGGTTGACTAGATTATTTCAATGTACTCAATTTTTCAATTGCTTGTTGTTCAGTTGCTAAGTAAAAAATATCTTTCCCTTTATTACATTCATAAATAAAATCCTTTAAGCTTTTACTAGTATACATAGAGAAATCTCCAACAATAGCAATCTTTACCTTGTAGTTTATAAACTTTTGAAGGATATCGCCCGCAAGCCGTGTTTTTAGATCAAAGAAATCTTCACTTATTAAAGATTTATGGATAATAATATGTTTCGCATCTACCTCATATTGAACTGTTGCCATAGTATCTAATGCAGACTGAACATCCGATATTAATACCTTATCGTTTCTAATGACCGCAATATTGATTCCATCGATTATTACTTTTTTTATTTCCATAGTCCCACCCCTTTATAATTTACACAGTATGAGTAAAATTGTTTTACAAAACTTCGTATTAATCATAGATTAAATTAGCCGCAGCTATTAAAATCGCCTCTATTTTTTATTACTAATACGGTCAATGAAATTAATGGATAGTTTCTCTTTTTTATATTTTTGAATATATATATGAAATTGCTTTTACTTGTTATACAAATATTGTGGAGTAACATAACTTAACAAACTATCCAAAGTGTTAATCTCGGCATATGGTTGTGTTTTGGTAGTATTCTTGATTTTCTGAGGGTTAAACCACACACCTTTTATATTTGCATTTTGAGGACCAGCAATATCCTTTTCTAAGTCATCCCCAACAAATAAAGTATTTTCCGGCTGTAAATCTAGCTTTTTTAATGCTAGTTCGAATATACGTTTATCAGGTTTACTAAATCCCACTTCTTCAGAAATAATGATTGTTTCAAAATACCTATTTAAATTCGTGTTAAATATTTTAGCTTTTTGCCTCTGAGTTGAGCCATTTGTTATAATTCCAACTTTAAAGTGCTTCTTTATTTGATTTAAGAAATGAATAGTATTTTGGTCTATTGAAAAACATCTAGGGAAATTATTATTCCAAAAATCTTGGATGTAATTGCGTGGCAATCTATAACTCGGCGTGAATTCATCAAACAATGATTCTAAAACCGTCGTTTTATTACTTATGCCATATTCTCTTTTATCGTATTCTTTGAATTTCTGTAACATGTTGCTTTTAGCCGCACCATCTACATTTTCATAACACTTTTCTAAAACAATTAAAAATAATGCCTCTACTGCTGTATCCCTATCAAGTAATGTATCATCTAAATCAAACAGCATCGCTTTATAACCCATCAAATAATTTCACAACCTTTCTCGCATGATTTAAATAATCCTTAGTTCACACCTTAAGCGTTTACTAAATTAGCAAAAAAACTCTAAAGTTTGTGACGTACACTCTATAATTTCGCTAGCTTTTTTTATATTGAAATTCATTTCCGTTTCCCCTTCTAGTAAGTAGCGAAAGTATATGTTCACACAGTTTAAGAAATCACATGTAATTCCCAATATTATACATTAGTTTTTTGGAAATATAAATCGTTCAGCTTTTCATACGATAAGTTTTTTCAAGCATACAATTATTTTTTCATAAAACGGAATATGGCTAATAATATTTTTTTGGAGAATACACATTCTTGAAAATGAAGCTAATACGTTAAACGTCCTATGAAGTTCCTATTGTATCTCCACATAAACTCCAGATAGTACGGCTATAATGACTACCAGAGGTGATATTATGAAAAACTATCATATTCTCGTGGTAGAGGATGATCAAGAAATTCAGGAATTAATTAAACAATTTTTAATGACACAGCATTATACAGTGGTAGTCGCTTCAGATGGACTAGAGGGTATGACACAATTTAATAAGCAATCATTTGATTTAGTTCTTCTAGATGTCATGATGCCCAATCTTAATGGGTTTGAAGTTTCTAAAATGATTCGAAGTCAGTCAAACGTACCAATTATTATGCTAACTGCGTTAGAAGAAGAAGAAGATCAAATGAAAGGATTCGACCTTGGGATCGATGATTATATAACAAAGCCCTTTTCATTTCATGTTTTGATTAGACGAGTCGAAGCTGTACTTAGAAGAAGTTATGATAAAAATGTAAATAATCATTTGATATTTAAAGAAGTGCGTATTGATGTGGATGCATATAGAGTATATGTAAATGACGTTGAAATTATATTAACGACAAAAGAGTTTGAAATTCTACAACTACTATTTCAAAATGAGAGAAAAGTACTTACAAGAGAAAATATCGTAGAAAAGGTTTGGGGTTACGATTATTTTGGAGAAACACGAATAATCGATACACATATTAAAAACCTACGCAAAAAATTAGCTATCCCTTATATTAAAACAATAAAGGGTATTGGATATAAAATTGATGAATAGTATTGTGAAACTCATGAAAATGAAGCAAATTACTTATAAACTCTTTATGACTACATCTCTCATTTTATTATCCTTTGCAATATTGATTTATTTAACTTTATACTTCTTTCTTCCGACGTTTTATGAGCAATATAAAACAGATCAACTTCAAACAGGGATAAACGAAATCATTGATAAATCTAAAAATCTTACGTTTCAAGATGCGATACCACTTTTTGATGAATACGCCCAAAAAAATAATGCGATGCTTTATCTTCAAAATAAAGAAGGAATAATGATTTACTCTCCTTCATTTTCTTTTATTCAAAGTGGTACGCAAAAAACAGTAGTTACTAAAGCAACACGATTCGAGAATGCAAGTACCCTTAGCAATTCATATAACGTTACGAAACCAATTCAATTTCAAGATGGTAGTTTAACGCTTGTAGTGTTTGCTACATTTCAACCGATTGATGAAGCTTCACAGGTTTTAGTACGCTTTCTCCCCTATATTAGTATCATTGTGCTCGTTATTGGTATAGGGAGTGCTTATTTTTATTCCAGGTTTATTACAAAGCCACTTATTTATATTAATGAAGGTGCACAAAAGATGGCAAATTTAGATTTCTCCGAAAAAATTGAGGTTCGCTCTACAGATGAGTTAGGAGAATTATCTAATAGTTTGAATGACATGTCTATTAACTTGCAACAAGCTATGTTTGATTTAAAAAAAGCAAATGAACAATTAAAAAATGATATTGAAAAAGAAAGAGAAATAGAAACAAAACGCAGAGAGTTTTTTGCGATTGTAGCACATGAATTAAAGTCCCCTCTTACTGTAATGAAAGGATACTTAGAAGGAATGATATACAATATTGGCCCTTATCAAAATCGCGATCAATATTTAAAGAAGAATCATCAAATTATTGAAAGTATGGAACAATTAGTTCGTGAAATTTTAAGCGTATCGAAATTAGAACAACACACCTTTAAACTAAAAGTAGAAAAAGTTAATCTTTCAAAGTTAATAAATACAATTACAAAAGATCTCGAATTTTTCGCTTCACAAAAAAACATCCAAATAATAAAAGAAATTGATTCTGATCTTTCCGTTTATACAGATTATGTTCTTTTAGAAAAAGCATGTAAAAATATTATCCATAATGCGGTTATGTATTCACCACATAATGAAAAAGTTTATATACAGTTAAGTAAGGATCCTAAACAAGGTCAAATTAAAATACAAATTATGAATACAGGTGTCAATATTAAAGAAGAAGATATACAACAAATTTTCAAACCGTTTTATCGAATTGAAAAATCAAGGAATCGAAATACTGGAGGAAGCGGTTTAGGACTGTATATTGTGAAACAAATTCTTGAAACGCTAGATATAAAGTATTCTATAAAAAATATGGAACATAGTGTGCAATTTTGTATGAACATTCCATTATCTAAACAAAAAACAAATAAACTCCCCTCTTAGTAGGACGAGTTTATTTGTTTTTGTAGTAAGTATAAACTTATGATGAAATCATTGTAGTGGAAATAGATTATGAAATTGATTCAAGTTTAGGATAGTTCATTTTATAATTTGATTTTGGAGTTAGCATAACAATTATATATATAAAATCCTTAAATAGATTTGATCACTAGTTGGTTTTAGAAAACCTATAGTTATTACCATTGATGTTGAGGCACAGACCGCAAATCAGAAAAAACCCACACTAAGAAAAATAAAAGCCTTGCTGCATTTGAAGTATGGCAAGGCTTTTTTAAATTGCTCAATTCTTGTTCCACTAACGTCTTTGTTAGCTAAAAATTTAATTGTTTTAATAGCCTTTTGTTTAATTCCCACAATGCTGTTTTGTTGCTATCCCATTTCAAAAGCGTTACTGCTTCCTCAAAGCATAACCATTTATAATTGAAGTGTTCCTTAGATAATGAAATATTTTTTGTAGGAACTTTAACTCCAAAAGAAAATTCTTTTATTACATAAACATCTTCTCCCCAAAGGAATCCTCCAACTACATCCTCTACTGGTAATGAAGACACAGAATCTAATGTTATATATGGACATTCTCTTATAATACCAGCCTCTTCAAACGCTTCCCGTTTTGCTGATTCAATAGGAGTCTCACCATCTTCTCCACCACCAGCTATTCCTTGCCAATAACCATAATCACTTCGGTTAAAAATGGCATATTGAATGGAATCGTCAGTTTTTATATAAGGAAAAATCAATACTTGATATGGTGCTCTCATTGTTTAACCTCCTCCCGAAAATAAACTTTAAATAAATATGATCAATTTATTCACTAACTTGCCATTTTAGTGAATAAAGAGCCGACATCACAATTCTACATTAATAATGCAGGTTTATGGTCGCGGCTCTCCATTTTTAAAGAATTTTATTTTTCATAAACGGGGGTCACGATACATTTCCATCATCTCAAGAGGTTTTAATACCCTCAAAAGCGTTATCTTTTCTAAGCAAGGTAAATTAGAAAGGATGACGTTTTCTTATAAATCCCTCGATTCAAGATGAACTACTACCATTTGCAGAAGAATTACAACAATATCACACGTACGGTTTCCGAATCCATCATATCCATACGCATTGATCGTTCCATCTGCCAATGTTTCTTTCTTTAATTGATTAATAGAATCGTATTCATAGGAAACAGTTCGTAAAGATTCGTCCCTATATTTCTAACGTATTAAGATTTATAAAAGTTTTTTACAATTTTATATTTGATTTTTTAGTAACTCAACATATCATATCGTTAGGACTGAGTTACATATTTTGAAATCATCATCAGGAAAATCTGCAGATGTGCGGGTTCTTTTTTATAACATAGCGTCAGATAGTAGAGGCGAAACGAATGGGAACTTTAAAGTCTTGAAAACGTGATACATATCTTTTTATTGCGATGTTAATTTATTTTTCTAGCATCTTCATCTCACTACTTATTATGGACAGTACATTTAACTGGTTAAGCTTTATACTTGCACTGCTATCCTTATGTGCCTTAGCCTTAGCCTTCACCATACAAGACATTAAAAATAAGAATTACAGAATAAAATAAAAAAGCATCTGATTCAGATGCTTAACTCTCAATTTTATAGAATATTGACGCCCATGACCATACAGCTACCAAATACAATACATAGTAAACCTAACAGGATTAAAAACTCTGGTAGATCAAAGTGGTCTAGTAGCGCACCTATTAATAATCCAAAGGGATAGAATACAATTTCGATCCAGGTTACGCCCCCTGCTTTTTTTATTTCTCGGTAAGATACAATGCTAACAATTAAAATGCCTAACACAATCAATCCTATCCCTAACATCATTCATCAATTCACCCTTTTTAAAATTTAAAAATCTAGCTTTTCACTTTCATATACTGCTCTTTTACACGTGCCAGTAAGTCCCGCAGCTTATTTTCTACAGGATGTTCTTGATTTTCTGGTACTTCTCTTCCATTTGATGAAAAGCTTTGTGAGCATGCACTTTGTGTAACTTCAAATTTTGCATATGGGAAAGTGTGCTCATTTTCTTCACCAACGTTTTCAGTAGCGCTTCCATTTGAACCAGCGCGTATGCAGTTCTCGTCAAGTTTTGTGCGCTTCCCTTCCTTGTTTACCGTGTAATAGGTATCGTTGACCGTACCATATTTCATATCGGCTGTAGATGTTACTGCGGTTCCGTCTGCGGTGAATGTAACTACACGAAAACTATCTTCTTCTGGCAACAATTCCGCTCCAGGTACATTGTATAGTACCACTAAATCTCCTTCGTACGCTTCAGGAATGAGATAAATCGTATTTGTGGTGTCTTTTCCAAATCGGATACAACCGCTTAATACAATCATAAAAAAGATTCCGAAATAAATTATTACTTTTCTCATAGAGTCTCTCCCGCTATTTGTAAGAATGGTATAGTATTTATTATATAATGCAATATATTTCCTTGGATAGAATAAGTTTCTGGTTTAAAGACAACCTTCCTTAGCTTGATGGTGATGTGGTATTCCCTAAAAAGAAAGACTAAGGAAGGTCCCATAAACTAAAGCTCTCCTTTAGTTGAAAAAAAGGAATCCTCTCATTGTTTCTCACTTTGTAAATCTTATTGTTTACTAAAGATAAAGTGGTCTTCAGGCTTCCAAACGTGCAGATGGTCAGGAATGTATCTGCGTAGCCACAACATGACATTAATTCGTCTAGGATAAAAGCCATTTGAAAAATCATCGTCTTTAGATAATATTTCCAATGATATTGTGATGAAGCTTGTTGTTTTTGTGATTTTTATAAATAAAATTAATGGATATATTAAAAACCGTACTCATAAATGGAACAAATGTGTTACTTAGATTGTCTATTACGTATAAAAAGGTGTTCTTGGTAGTTCTCTCCTTTTGTAATGCAAGAAATACAAGATGAGTCCTATCCTGTACATTTGTTAATTGTATTGGTATGTAAAATACCAATACAAAATCCATAAATTCTTGAAAGAGGTTGAAAATGTATGATCGTTCCAAAGAAGTTTTTTCACATTTCGCATTATAAAAAGATGCTACCTGTAGTATTACTTTCATGTGTAACGCTTATAGGCTGTTCCAATAGTAATATTCAATCCGAACCTCCGAAACAAACAAAACAAGAAAATACAAGTAATCATTCTTTTGTTAAACTTGAAAAAGAATATGATGCTAAACTTGGTATTTATGCATTGGACACAAGTACGAATCAAACTGTTACTTATCGTTCAGATGAACGTTTTGCATACGCATCTACCCACAAAGCACTTGCTGTTGGAGCACTGTTACAAAAGAAATCAATAGAAGATTTAGAACAAAGAATTAAGTATACTAGCAAAGATCTTGTGAATTACAATCCAATTACTGAAAAATATGTAGATACAGGTATGACTTTGAAAGAACTTGCGGATGCTTCCATTCGATATAGCGATAATACTGCACAAAATCTTATTCTTAAGCAATTAGGTGGGCCAAGTGAATTCAAAAAATCACTGAGAGAAATAGGAGATACTGTCACAAATCCTGAACGTTTTGAACCAGAATTAAACGAAGTGCAGCCAGGAGACACTCGTGACACTAGTACCCCAAAGGCATTAGCTACTAGTCTTCAAGCTTATGCGCTAGGCGATATACTTTCAATTGAGAATCGGAACTTTTTAATAGATTTGATGAAAAGAAATACTACGGGGGACAACTTAATTCGTGCTGGAGTTCCAGGAGAATGGGAAGTAGCCGATAAGACTGGCTCTGGATCTTATGGAACAAGGAATGATATCGCAATCATTTGGCCACCAAATAAGAAGCCAATTATTCTTGCGATACTTTCTAATCATGCGAAAGAGGATGCGAAGTACGATGATAAGCTTATTGCAGATGCAACGAAAATAGTGTTAGATGTTTTAAAAGTAACGAATAAATAATAATAGTCATGAATGTAAGCTGCTCCTACTTTACGGTACATATCGTTTGAAAGACATTTACGTATATAAACGCTAAGAAGTATCATTGAATGTATTTAAATTATTCAATACCAAATAATAAGCATCTCTTGTTAAAAGGGTGATTATGTTTTAAATGAGCAAATACTTTATATATAGCTTTTGAGTAATCCAATTTTAGTTTTTTGAAATTTAGTATGCAGCACTGGAATACACGTTTATTCACTATAGTTGTCGAATATTCTGTGCTTAATTATCTCCAGACTGATATACTATAAACACAATTGTTCTTGAAGGGTGATGATATTATGTATGAACAACAAAATAATAGGGATAGAGATCAAAAAATGATGTTTTCTATGCAAGGAATTCCCACAAATAAAGTTAACATGAATCAATTACCTAAATGGATTAGAATTTTCGGCTATTGTGCGTTTGGTTGGATGATAGTATTTAGTTTCATTATGATTGTAGGTTTAATTCTTCAATAACTATACAGATAAACAATTAAACAGGACGGTATTTAGATCATATATCTAGGTAATGTCCTGTTTTTCATATATAATTCCTCATTGATATAGTTAACCGGTCATAACAAAAAGAACCTGTAGAATATTCTACAAGTTCTTTTTTTAATATTGTTAAAAAAGGAACAACAAACTATCTTAACATTCAATACAGGGAGACCATTTTGATTATGGCTTGGTTTTATTGTATATCAATTATTAATATTTGAAGAAATATTTTTTTAATATTATGTGAATTAAAAACCTAGAGTGTTTATTTTAAATTTCATTTACTACTAACTTCTTCTTACTTAAATAAACTGCACGATCAGATTTTTTAGCAACTTCCTGTGAGTGCGTCACAACAATAATACATTTATTTTCTTTATGTGCAAGTTCTTGAAACAGTTCTATTATATCCATTGCCGTTTCTTCGTCGAGGTTTCCTGTTGGCTCATCCGCAATCAGTAAATCAACATTACAAGATAATGCTCGAGCAATTGCTACACGCTGTTGTTGCCCGCCACTTAGTTGCAGAACGTTACGTTTCGCTTCTACTTCTGTGAGTCCTACCTTTTCTAATAATTCTAATGCCCTTGCAGTTTTATTTTGCACTTTAACACCTGTAATTTCCATTGCTGTTAGGACATTTTGAAGAGCAGTCATATAGGTAATCAAATTATAAGATTGGAAAATTACAGATACATGTTGATTGCGGTATCGATCCAAACCAATTTTTCGAATATCTTTTCCATTATACAGGACATAACCATTTTTAGGGACATCCAGTCCGCAACCTAAGCTCAGAGTTGTGGTTTTACCAGATCCAGATGGTCCTAAAATTGTGTAGAAATGCCCTTTTTGAAAAGAAAAATTAACATTATCTAGTATCGCTACATTTTTCCCATTACTTTCATAATAATAATCCAAATTTTTAAATTGTAAAATCGTTTCCATATCGATCCTCCTTATTCATCTTTTAAAAGAATTTGTTTTGGATTTAAACGTAGAATTGATAATGCTGGAAGAAGCGTTGCTAATATAGCAATAGCTAGTCCTATCCCTCCCATTTTGCCTACATCTTCTCCTGTTATACTTACATCAATTTTATCAATCGGATCCTCTTTTTGATTTTGTACAGTTCCACCAGGTCCAGACATCATTACAGTCCCATTTTGCGGGTTGTTTGTTTCTTCGCTTGCTGTAGCAACTTCACTTGAAAGTAAATTATCCCCTATATATTGAGAAACTTTAGCTCCTGTTGTTATGGATAATCCAAAAGATAAAATAGCAATACATACTACTTCTACTACGAACTGCGCCATCAGCTTCCACTTTTTTTCTCCAATGGACAATAGAATCCCCATTTCTTTACGACGTCCTTTAATCGATAACATAATGATTAATCCTAATATAATCGCACCTGCAATTGATACAATATAAATAATCATTTGAGAAGTAGATGAGATATTTTCGATAGGCCCAATCATTTGTTTGTACAATGAATCATGTGCATCTAATTTATAGTAATTAAAATTAATCTTAGATTTTTTTGCTTCTTTTTTAAATGCTTCAATGTTTTGTGGGTCTTTCAAGAAATACACGACTTGAATGCTACTTATACCTTGATCTACTTCAAATTTTTTCATAGTTGAATGCGGCATATATAGTTTATTAGCTGGATCCATTATAGGAGGGGCCTGTTGACCCATTGCTTGCTCATTCGTTTCGTAAATACCGATAATTTCAACCTCGAGGGTTTCCTTCTTATCCCCTGATTGCACTTTAACTTTGTCTCCTACTTTCAAATTGTTTAATTCCGCTAATCGTTTTTCCATTAAAGCTACATTCTGATCTTTCATCTGTTCTGTAATTGGTTTCCCATCAATGATTTTACTTTTTCCGTTCTTAAAGCTTTCTTGTAATGCAGTCTTGCGAACTCCCTCAATCATAAAGGAAGCATTCATATCTATTTCTGTACCGGAGCTTGAACCGCCTCGTACAGCCGCCATTCCCGCTTTACCCTTTCCTTCTTCTTCTCCTTCTGAAGCTCCTACTAGTTTAAGTCCATCCGAGATTCCGAATGTATTGCTTATGTAATTATAGTCTTTTACATACTTTGACTTCGCTAATTGATCTGCTTCTTTCGTGTTGAGCTTCGGTGGATTAGGCATCTCTCCAGTTTCCTGAGCCTGTTGACCTAATTTGTCAAAATCAAGACTTAAAGTAACATCTGCACCTAGTTTTTTTCTTGCTGCATCCGCAGCTTTTTTTGATGCATTTTGGATTGTAAATCCTGCCAACACTAAATTTGTAACAATTAGGAAGACTGCCATCAAAATTAATGATGTTCCTACTCTTTTTTTCATACTGAGAATTGCTCTTTTCATAAAGTTCATTTTTTTCTTACCTCCTTGATAACTTATATTCTATATAGGTTATCTAGAGTCTATATGGAGCTAATCGGTAGTTTATCTAGAGATATAAGGAGTTTATGTGTAGTTATGCAATGACTTAGTCAAGAACTATTGGTAAGGAGGTAGTCTTATTGGTTAAGATTCATTGAATGAGAGCATAAAAATCTATGCTTATTATGTAATTTCTATAGAGCAAATTAAAAGCACCCTATTTGAATGGTTATATGTGTGTTTGTTAAATATGAAAATCTATTAATGAGTTGGTCGGATTTTTTAATAATAATATTGTGTTAAAAAGCCTAACATATCATTTTATAAGTTAGGCTTTTATGTTATCTATAAGAAAAAGTTATAGAGACTCATAATATTTTATAATTTAACCTATTGTATTTAAACAAGTAAAATAAAAGTAACAAGTGCATACATTAAGGAGGTTTTTTAATAGTGACAGAAACTATAACATTTAGGATTGCTACGGCAGATGATTTAGATGATATTGTAAAAATGCTTGCTGATGATGTTTTAGGCAATAAAAGAGAGCGCTATGAAACACCACTCCCTGATAGTTATATAAGAGCATTTCATGCTATTGATTGTGATCCAAATAATGAGTTGATTGTAGCGTGTGATGGGACGGAGATTGTTGGTCTTCAACAAATTACATTTACGCCTTACATTGCACGTCAAGGGGGTTGGAGAGCTACTATTGAGGGGGTACGGACAGTCTCATCAAAACGTGGTAAAGGTATAGGAACTAAACTTATTAAATGGGCTATTCAACGTGCTACATTGCGGGGATGTCATTTAGTACAGTTAACAACAGATAAAGAACGACAGGAAGCGTTGCAATTTTATAAGAAATTAGGATTTAAAGATTCTCATGAAGGATTAAAACTTTTTCTTTAATGAATATTGTTATTTATATAGCAAAAAGACGCATATTGTAAGGTTCATTGACTATCAGCTTCGAAAACTATAGTAACTATCACTGTATAAAATATACAAATTGACACATTGTTTATCATATAAATTACATCACTTCAAACGGTGTATCTTTTGATACGTAAATAAGCAAGTTAATGTTCTCTCATATGAATGAGAATATTAATTTGTTTTTTAAATTGTAGTATAAATTATTTATGGTTTTATTATATTATTAGTTTTATAATATACAAATTCATCACCTGGTTTTATACTTCAAGCACGTAATATTAGGTAAAAAGAATATCTTTAATTTAATATACAGCATAAATAAAACATAAATTTTGTCCATGTTTTAAATAATATGTATTTTGGAGGAAGTTAATTTGATTTTTTCAAAACTCATTGATCGATACGCCTTGTATGATTTGCACAAAAAAAGAAGTGGAGAGTTTCAATATACTTCTCTTTCTAACACCGCACTAGATATAAAGGACATAGAATTTTTTTATAAAGTACAACCATCTAATATTCATTTTAACATTAAGCATGCAAAGCAAGAAAAGGAATACATGGTTGGACAGTTCAAATATAAAAGCTCGGTTCAATCTGGTGATTCACGCAACGATTCTGTAACTGGGGAATTATTTTTACATGAAAACGAAGATGCACCTCATGTCATCTTCGTTCACGGTTGGAGAATGGATTCTAACGAACGTGTAAAAAAAATATTTCACGACCATATGACTAACTTGAAGTGGAATATGTATTATTTTACTCTACCCTATCATTTTGAAAGAAAACCCAACCAATCCCTATTCAGTGGAGAGTACATGGTAAGTGCTAATATTGAACGAACTGTACAAGCCACTAGACAAGCGGTAGCTGATTTACGAACTTTGATTAAATGGATTAAAGCAAATAAAAATGGTCCCTTGATTTTAATAGGAATCAGTTTAGGTGGGGTTATTACAAACCTAACAGCTCTTGTTGAATCAGACATTGATGTATTGGCATCCATTTTCTACGCGAATCGACTTTCATATTCAATTTGGAAGACAAATCCAGGTAAATTCATTAGAAAAGATTTGGAACATCATGGTGTAACGTATAATGATTTAATAGATTATTGGAAAATTACTGAACCGAGTCAAGCATTACCAAAAGTGAAAAAAGAAAATATTTTATTAATTTCAGGCAAGCACGATCTATATGTGCACCGTGAGGATACGGACTACTTGTGGGCATCTTGGGAAAAACCTACTCGATATATTTATACATGTGGGCATGCTGGGATTGTTCTTAAACGTAAAAAAATCGCAACTGATACTATCAATTTTATTCAGAATCAATTGAACTCCCCACACTTTCCCAATGTGATGCTTTAAAGTAAGAGATTACTAAGTACAGGATTATATACTTATAATGTTTTATTTTATACTGAGCTCATTTTTAAATCTTTCTATTGTCATCTCCCTTAACCTTGCATGATTGGAAAATGATATAGAATTTAGGAAGTAACTATGAAATAACTCGCCATATGGAAAAGCGCTACTTATTCACCAGATATTATTGTTTACCCTGTTTATGCAATATTACATATAAAAAAGAGAAGAACACTGGTGAGTTCTTCTCTTTTTGTTTATCTTTTTTATTAAATTGTAATATAATTACAGTATGTGAAATTATACTAATTTAACTTTAAAAGCGAAGTGAGCATAATCGTCACTTCGCTTTTTGCATGTACAATCCTTATTACATGTACTAAATTCAGTATATACTTCCACATGACTTGCTTTTATTTAATCGGTTTCGCTGTTTTTAAAACGAATGAACTTAATGCAGGAACTTTAATTTTATTATTATGGACAACATAAATTGTTTTACTACCTGCCTGCTTACCATCTGCTAGTACTTTCCAAGGACCTTTCGATGGAAGCGTTATGTCAACAGCCTCTCTATTTGCATTGTGTGCCACCATAAAGTTTTCATTTTTATTCCCATTGCCCTTTCCATCTATTGAATAAGCCACAACATTTTTGGGAGCATCTATAAATGATATATGCTTTTTAATTTGCTCAGTAGATGTCATTCGAAAAGCTGGGTACTTTTTGCGTAAATCTATTAAGCCCTTCATATAATCTACTTCATTATTATATGCTGCACGGCGTAACCAATCCATCTGGTTAATTGAATCAGGAGATTTGTAACTGTTATGATCACCATATTTCGTGCGCATAAACTCTTGCCCTGCATGTAAAAATGGAATTCCTTGTGATGTTAATAAAATTGAAGAAGACAATTTGTGCATTTGTTTTCGCACTTCTGCACTGTCACCTGGATTAGTTAACTCAAGTTTATCCCATAATGTATGATTGTCATGTGCTTCCACATAAGTTAATACCTGTTCCGGATCTTGATAGGTAGACGAATTTGTATCGTAGTCAATACCTGCCGTAATACCTTTTTTAATACGATCTTCCATGTTTTCCTTTCCATTTATAAAACCATTTTCCTTTTCCTCAAATACACTACCTTTCAATCCATCACGTATATTATCGTTAAAATGAGCAATCCCTTTCATTTTTTCTGCATTTTTTTGATTTGCTTTCAATTTAGCTGCAAGAGGTGTATTTAAATCCCAACCTTCCCCATGCAGAATAATAGAAGGGTCAATTTGATTAACAGCTTTACGTATTTCATTCATCGTTTCATAATCATGAATGCCCATTAAATCAAAACGGAATCCATCTAAATTGTATTCTTTTGCCCAGTATGTTACAGAATCAACCATAAATTTCCTCATCATTTTTCGTTCTGAAGCAGTATCGTTTCCTACTCCAGTTCCATTTGCAAATGTTCCATCTTCATTGTAACGATAATAATAACCTGGAACTAACTTATGAAAATTAGATTCAGCAGCACTATACATATGGTTATATACTACATCCATCACCACACGAAGATTATTATCATGCAGTGTTTGAACCATTTGCTTTAATTCAGTTATTCGAACAGTCGGCTCATAAGGATTTGTAGAATAGGAGCCCTCTGGAACGTTGAAATTTTTCGGGTCATATCCCCAGTTGTATTGCGGTTCATTTAAAGTTTCTTCATTTACAGAAGCAAAATCAAATATCGGTAAAAACTGAACGTGAGTAACACCTAGATCCTTTATATGATCAAGTCCTGTTTTTACACCTTCTGGCCCTTTTGTTCCTTTTTCTGTTACACCTAAATACTTCCCTTTCTGTTTAATATCACTTTCAGGTTGGATGGAAAGATCGCGTACATGTAACTCATAAATAATAGCATCTTCCGGATTTTTAAATTTTGGCTTTTTGTTTGCTTTCCATTTTTTCGGATTTGTTTCTTCTAAATTAACAACCGCACCTTTATCCCCATTTACAGAAGCAGCACGCACATACGGATCAACTGCTTCAGTCCACTTATCACCAATTTTGACTTTATACGTATAAAAGAGCCCTTTTTGGTTCCCCTTTAGTTCTGCAGTCCAAGTTCCTTTGTCACTTTGCTGCATGTTTATTTCAGCACCTATTTTATCGTTCCAGTTTTTATATGTAACTAACTTCGCTTCGCTTACAGTAGGAGCCCATAAACGGAACTTTGTATGTTGCGCGGTATATGTATTCCCTAAATCGTTACCACTATAATAAAATAAATTATCAAATTCCTCGCTACGAATGACTTTACCAATTTCAGTATTCGTATCAGCTAAGTTTTCTATTTTAACTTTGTATGTTTGTTTTAAATCAATTTTCTGTTCCGTAATTATTTTAACCTTATTAGTAATATCTCCACTGTTTATATCATAAGGACTAATATTCTTAATTTTAATGCCTTCAATTTCAATTTTCTTTTCCTTAATATTAAACGGGACATTAGTCGTTACAGTAATTTCATGGAAACTATCAATAGTTGCTTTTTGAATTGAGAGATCCGATGAAGGCTTAGAGTTATATACTTTTTCATCACCCGAAAGAATCCATACTTCAGCACGACCGTCCTTTATATTTTCAATCCAACGATCCCCACCATCTTTTTCCCATTCATTTGTTCGAACTATAAATCCTACACGATTATAGTCACCGTCTATTTTTATCTTAGCGTATTTTCCAAATTCATCTTCACCAGTAAATTCATAAGATGTACCATTCGCATTTTCTCCCCATAACCAAAGATTCCAGTCTTTTGTATTTCCAAGCTTTTCTTTGTAATGAATGATAATTTCAGTTGTTTTTGAATTTGAAACTGCCTTCACACTCTGAAAAGGGAAAACAGATGATAACATAACGATTATAGTAAGGAATAAAACTGATTTGTTAATTAATCTTTTTGTCATTTGCACCACATACACCCTTTCTTTAAATAGTACGAGCGATTTATTATGCGCGTCTAAATTACACTGCTTAAATTAATTTAGAAATCTCTTGTACTTCACCCCCATATTGGCTATTTTCACGTCTGTATTTCAATGATCTTTTAATACGAAAACGTTTGCATTAAAACTTAAAAAAATAGATTTCTTTATGCCTTCATATATTTGTAAATACTAAAAGATCAGGGAAATCATTTTAAAGCAATCGTTTGTTATCGCTTTCATTCTATAGCACTTTCTATTAAGAGGTCAATATATTATTAATTTTCTGTTTTTATATACTTTTAACCTTATATATTTTTCGCAACGTATTGAAGATAGACAGCCTAATTATCGCTTAGTAAGTTTATGTTCAATAATGCATTGCTGCATAATAAAACAGCTAATATCCTTAAAATGATATTAGCTGTTTTTCATAATGTATTAATATACGAATGATAACTATATTTCTAAATTACTTAATTTTTGCTGCATCAAATGCTTTTTGAACTGCTTGAACTTCAGCTGTATTCGCACCATATTTATTAGTTGCCACTCGAATACATGCAGACTTCAATTCTTTGAAATTAGAAGTCATGTTTAACTCATCTGTATTTGCATAATAGAAAATATCAAACATTTTATCTTCACCAATTCCTTTAACAGTTACTCCGTTATGAGTTCCGCCTTTTGCAATGAGATACGCAACTTTATTAATAATGCTTGAATTAAAATGAACGCCGCCTTGATCCCAGCCATTAAAATCGTTAAATTCACTGTAATCATCTGGATAAGGTACTCCAAGTGAAGATGGCACAGAAGCTGGGTTTTCCATATCACGGAAAACAGATCCGGTTTGTTCTCCCATTGTCCAGTTAAATGTTCCGTTATTTACGTATTTCTCAATAGATGTTCCCATAATATCAGATAGCGCCTCATTAATCGCGCCAGATTCACCGTAATATTCAAGATTAGATTCGCTAGAAGTAACAGCATGTGTAAATTCATGTCCAGCTACGTCATATGCTTTAACGATAGGATCGCCATATACAAGCATACTTCCATTATTAGCACTTAATGCATTCTGCCAATTTTTCGGATCATTCGTATCTTCAGAATCCCAAGCATGTACAACTGAAACTACCTTTTGTCCCTTATTATCAAAACTATTACGCTTGTATTTATCTTTATAAAAATCAAATACCTTTGTTGCTAAGTAATGAGCACTTACTGCTTTTGGATCGTTAAATGTTGTTGAAGTACTAGTTGCTAATGTACCAGGATAATAGCTTTCTTCTTTAGTAATATCTTTGTAATTCACATCATAAGTTTCAATACCTTGCCCTCTTGTATAATCAGCAAGCGCATATTTGCCATTACTTTGTTTAGAAATACCAAATGAACGAGAAATACCTAAATCATCTTTTCCTGTTCCAGTTAATGATGTAAGACTGCTTTTTTTACTTTCCTTTAAGGCTCCAACTAGTTTTTCACTTGCTTTTAAGTTAGATTCTTGTACCATATTTTTTAACATATCGCCATTTTGCGCATTTACTAAATAAGTTCCAGAAACATAGTTTGGTGTTGCAGCTTCAAATGTAACTTGGTATGCATTGCTAGCTTGTCCATTATTTTCATCAACAAAAATAACTTCCTTAATTTCTGGTTCAGAAATAAACTTGATATCGTTCCCGTACTTCGTAAAAATATATTGTTTTGCTTCATCTTTTGATAGATTAATAGGTTTTTTCAATTCTTCTTGTTTTAAATTTTGCGCGCTATCACCTGAAACACTTTTAATAACCCCTTTATTATCTACGTGTGCAGTTAATTGATGGCCATATACTTCTTTTCCTTCATATGTTTGCTGCATACGTACAAGTGTAGTTCCATCATACGAACCACGTTTTTGAAGGACTTTATAATCTACTCCTGCTTCTCCATTGACTTGTTTTTGGGACAGAGCTTGCTCTGTTTTCTCCTTAAGTGCATCCTTTACTACATTTTCTGGTGTCTTTTGTGACGGTTGTGTCAGTTCACCCGAACGGAACGATTCTTCCTGAATTTGAACTTGTAGTTGATCTGTTTCCTCTGCATGACCTATTCCATATGGTGCCACAGCTGTTAAAGCTAATCCTGTTGTTAATGCTACCTTAGTTAATGTCTTTGTGTTTTTCATTTTTTCACCTCGTATAATTTTTGAAATAGAAAGCTTGTACAAAGTATACTGTCTATTCATGTCGAAAAAAAGAGAAAATACAAAATTTATGTAATATTATGCAAAATTACATAAATTGTGGTCAATATTGTAAATAATGAACGGAACACATATGTACATTAATTTGAATAAAAAAAGAGTCCTTTTTGGCAGCGCTCATCCAATTGGTTAGTTATTAATTACCTATATTTATTCTAATAAAAGTACAGTTACATCTAAATAACAACATAAAAACCCACTCTTTACTATTGTAAGAGTGGGTTTAATGTTATTAAAATAACAATTACTATAAGAAACCTTATAATTTATATTTTTTAGTAACCCTACTAAGTTTTTTATAAAGTTCACCTTTTGTCTTTGTATGATTAAACTGATTTGGATTAATATTAGCTTTTTGTGAGAGTGCTACAATCTCTTCTTTAGTAATTGAATCTTTAGTATTTATAGATGCTATATTTGTATATTTTCCATCTTCTGTTTTTGGGATTTCTAAAATCCCTTTATTTACAAGATCAACTACAGCTTTATGCTCTGAAGAATGTGTATCTACACCAGTAATTTTCCAATTACGCATAACTTTTGGCGTGTATACACCGTTCTTTACCTCTTTTAAATATGTAATAGCAAGGTTACGAATGGTTCCACCTGTTTCTCCGAATGCATTCTCTTGTTTAGATGACCAAGTTTGTTCAAATTTACGTCCCTCTAAAGCTCCCCCTTTTGCCTGTAGAGCCTCCATTCTATACGCATTCATTCCTAGCGTCATAACATCGCTCATTTTGATTGGTTTATTTGTACGAATAGAGCGCAAATTTGTAATTCTACTTCCATATGGTTTTGTTAAGTCAATTTCGTATTTTACGCCTCCAAAGAAATCGTTCGTACTGTATTTAGACGCGCGACGGTTTTTATCAAAGCTAACTGTCACATCTCCAGCACGAGATGAGTTAAAATATCCTGCTGCCCATTCCATATAGTCTTTTAAATCTTTTCCAGTTATCTTGTAAACTGTAATTTCTCCCAAAGCATATTGATAATTATACGCAATATCTTTCTTCTTTATAGGCCCTATATCCAAACGGGCAGAATCATTATCAATTTGATGGGCTACTACATCCGCTTTACTGTAATGGAGCATAACTTCATGAAAGAAATCTGATAAAGGTGTCTCTTGAATCTGCACACTTGGAATACCCTTTATTTCATTTTCAGGAACAAGGTTTCTCCCCTTTAATTGAGCAACTACAACATTTGCATCTCCTCTTGCATACTCATGAAAAGGTGTTAATGTTTCTTCAAGTGCAGAATCAGATAATACTGTTGTTCCATCAGCATTTTTTACAGGTATAGCGGTAGCTGTTTTATCTTTTAAAACAAGCTTTCCATCTTGCTTTGTAAAAGTAAGGTCAATACGTGAAATATGCGTTCCATATTTATCTGGTTCTGTAATAATTACGCCATTTACAACTTCTTTTTTTACAAGTTTATGCATATGAGCCGCAAAAATAGCGCTTAGTTCCGGACAAGCATTCGCAATATCTTGAACACCAGTACCTGGGATTCCATTCTCATTTTCTAGTCCCATATGCATAACCCCTACCATTACATCTACTTTACCTTCTAATTCTTTAATTGCCTTTTTTGTCTCTTCTACTGGATTTTTCACTACTAAACCATCCAAATGATCTGTCCCTTTTTCAAAATCACTAATCATTGGTGTATTCATACCAATAATCCCCACTTTAATTCCACCTTTTTCAACAATCGTATATGCAGGAAGAAAACGCTCTCCATTTTCCTTATAAATATTTCCTGCTAACGTCTTTCCTTTATATTGCTCACTAACTTTTTTCAATGTATCTAATCCAAAGTTGAATTCATGATTTCCAAATGCCCAGGCGTCATATCCCATTGTATTCATCGCTACCATCATTGGCGATTGTGGCTTATCGTTGAATAATTCTACTGAGTTTCCTTGAATTGTATCCCCGGCATCTACTAATATGGTATTTGGATTTTCTTGACGTACCTTCTTTATAACGGTATAAAGCTGCGTCAAACTTCCACTCATATTTGCTCCATCAAGCGCATAATCCCAAGGCATAAATCTACCATGAATATCTGCAGTACCTAACAATGTAATGTTAACATCAGATTCCTCAGCCTTAGAAATAGCTGGTTTGACTGTTACTGCTGTTACAAGAAGCATAAGAATAATAAAATAGCATACATAGTTCTTCCATTTCATTTTTTGCATAATAACAATATTTCTCCCCTTTTTGTACTGGCATAAAGTTGCTTGAACTTTAAAAATGTAACTTATTATTCGGAAAAATTCAACTACAAAAGATAATTTTGGAGGTGGTTTTACTGTGAAAATATAGAGAATCAAATGCATATTTCCCCTAACAGAATAGTATGTTATCGTTTTCTAACAAAATACTTCTTCCTCCAACGTGTGAAGAGCGCTAAACCAACGGTAGATGTATATGTGCTTTCAAAATTTTGGACATATAACTCATTTTCGGATTTCATTACCAATTTACTTCCTTCTATATGAAAATACTGAGATCACTTCCAAAAATAATAACCCCGCTCTTCATTTAAGACGGGGTTCCACTTATACAGCAAATCGGATTCAGTTTTTTTTCGAATGTTCGTTTCCTCTTCAGGAGTAAGATCTGCTAGTTTCGTATTTTCTTCTGCTTATTAGTTGCGTTCAACTACATTCATCATAATTTTAATCAGGATTTGAATTTTATCACTCGAACCCTTGATACTATCCCAAATCGCCCAATAAAAAGATAATGATTTTTACTTTTCAACTTCACAAAGCAATTTTATCTCTTTAATTTGTTCTATATGACGCTGTTCATGCAAATAGATCAGTTCTATCCACTGATCTAGAAGTAATTCTCCAAGAGCTGGATGCATCACTGATTTTTTCGCTAATATAGATTCATCTTCTATTGTACGCAGGAAACGCATCAATTCTTTTCTAGCGTTGTTTAACAAATCAATCATTTGCTGTACTTCAAATGTTTCTATACTTGGTTCAATCATTTCTGGAGCTATAAATTTTATCGATCTATCTAATACAATAGCGTGAATTTCTTTACGCTCATTTTGGATACTATCCATCTTTTTTAATCCTGACGAAATAACTGTTATAACTCTCTCGTCTAATAAAACTAAGTGATGACAAACTTGTGCTATACTCCATTTATCCTGATCTGGTTTTCTATTAAATTGAGCATCACTTAACAAAGTAATTTCCTCAAATAATTGCTTTCTCGTTTCATCAAACTTGTCATTTACAAATGTATTCATGTGAATTCTCCTTTCATTAGAACCTACATACTTAGATTCCTACGTTAGAAATATTCTCTATAGAAAAAAGATTTTCCTTCACTACTATTTCAATCAAATCTTTTCTTGCTTTAATAGTTTCTCTAATTCACGACGAAATATATGCGTTTTCTCAAAATCCTTGAGGTTTTCATGTGCTACAGCTACACCATAATACTTTCCACTGAATCCTTTCGATACAACTACGTAAAACGTTCCTAATTATCAATCTAGCATTAAGTAAATGTAAAAAATCACCCTATTTATTCATTTTTCATGCGTATGTATGTACATTTGTTAATTTATTCGATATATTATGGGTATTGAATGATTACGAAAAGATAATAGGTCGCTCGTATAACACCTTATATTTTTATATCCGTGAAAACTGCAAAATGTATGAAATTCCATTTGTCAAATGAATTTAATGCGGAAGGAGGTTTGTGGTTACTTCATCGGGATATAATAATCAGTTTTGAACTGATAAAAATATAGGAGGCGACATAATGTTTCGTACGATTTCAAATTTCATGAGAGTAGCTGAGATAAGAAACAAAATTCTTTTTACACTAGCGATGCTAATTGTTTTTCGAATTGGCACATTTATTCCAGTTCCTCATACTAACGCAGAGGTATTAAAGGTACAAGATCAAGCCAACGTTTTAGGTATGCTAAACGTATTTGGTGGAGGAGCATTGCAACACTTCTCGATCTTCGCTGTAGGTATTACACCATATATTACAGCTTCCATCATAGTACAATTACTACAAATGGACGTTATACCTAAATTTTCGGAATGGGCAAAGCAAGGTGAAATGGGCCGTAAGAAGTCAGCTCAATTTACTCGATACTTTACAATCATTCTTGCATTCATACAATCCATTGGGATGTCTTATGGTTTTAATAATATAGCAGGTGGGCAATTAATAACAGATCAAAGCTGGACTACATACTTATTTATTGCGACAGTTTTAACAGCAGGTACTGCATTTTTACTTTGGTTAGGTGAACAAATTACCGCTAATGGTGTTGGTAATGGGATTTCAATGATTATCTTCGCAGGACTTGTTGCGGCAATTCCGAATGTTGCTAATCAAATTTACTTGCAACAATTTCAAAATGCAGGCGATCAATTATTCATGCACATAATAAAAATGGTTTTAATTGGACTCGTAATTTTAGCGATTGTTGTTGGTGTCATTTACATTCAACAAGCTGTTCGTAAAATACCCATTCAATACGCTAAAGCTGTATCAGGAAACAATCCATATCAAGGAGCAAAAAACACTCATTTACCACTTAAAGTAAATAGTGCTGGTGTAATTCCAGTAATCTTTGCTTCAGCCTTTTTAATGACGCCGCGTACAATTGCGCAGCTCTTCCCTGATTCAGGCGTATCCAAATGGTTAGTCGCAAACCTTGATTTTGCACATCCAATTGGAATGACGCTTTATGTCGGTCTTATCGTTGCTTTCACATACTTCTACGCATTTATTCAAGTAAATCCTGAACAAATGGCTGAGAATTTGAAAAAGCAAAACGGTTATGTTCCTGGTATTCGTCCTGGTAAAGCGACAGAGCAATATGTAACCAAAATTTTATACCGTTTAACATTTATCGGTGCAATTTTCTTAGGTGCAATTTCAATATTACCACTCGTATTTACGAAAATTGCTACGTTACCACCTTCTGCTCAAATTGGTGGTACAAGCTTACTTATTATCGTCGGTGTAGCACTAGAAACGATGAAGACGTTAGAAAGTCAACTTGTGAAACGTCATTACAAAGGGTTTATTAAAAAAGTGAATTAATTATAAAAACACAGTTGGTTATTTTCCCAGCTGTGTTTTTGATTTTACTAGCCCGGTAATATACAGGGCCGTTACATTATCCAACTACATTTCCTTCTCTAATAACCGTCCTTGTTTGAAATAAGTCCGTAGTGTTGAACGATTGGCCAAAAATACACCTATCAATATGAAACAAGCACCTATACCCATTGCAGGATTTAATGGTTCTCCTAATACAATATATCCTACAATAATTGCTATTAATGGTGATACATATAACCACGTCGATGGGAATACAGGATTTGTTTTTGATAAAAGCCAGTAATATAATCCGTGCCCACCAATTGATCCGATAAATATGAGGTATAAAATAGGCCACTGTACGCTCCATGAGGTTAATACAGTTACATTCGGCTGCTCTACTATGAATGATACGATTAGTAGCAAAATCCCTCCATAAAACATTTGAATACCATTAATAAGAAATGGTGATACACTTCGTAAATCCGAAAGTATTTCTTTTGAGCGAATAGAACCTATTCCGTAAAATAACTCCCCTACTACTAAAATAATACAAGCAATACTCCATATGAAACTTACTTCTTGATGTATTCCTGGTAAAGAAACAAAAACAACACCTATTAACGCAATAATTAAAGCGAAAAATTGCTCCTTTTGCAATTTTTTCTTATTTCTTCTTGCTTGTAATAATAAAATCATCATAGGACCTGTTGCAGAAAGTACAGCAGCTAACCCAGAAGAAATATATTGTTCAGCCCAGTACAAAGATGCGAATGTCATGAACGTTAAACAAAAGCCAGCATACATAATACGTTTTGAAAATACATGCGGCATAATTTCTTTTCGCTTCAACTTAAATATAAACATCAAGATTACTCCTGCTAAAAAGAAACGAATTCCTGCTGAAAATAATGGAGGCGCTCCTGCTTCAATTCCGATTTTTATCGTTAAAAATGTTGTGCCGAAAATAATGCATACTAAAATATAATTAAAAATGACCATTTTTCTTCCTCCTTTTTACTCTTAACATGAGTATAGAGGGTTTCGTGTATAACAGTGTATCTATGCTTATAACAGTTACATCAAATTGTAGTTGATTCTCTTTATTTTTTTCGCTTTAATTAAATAAAAAAGAAACAAGGTGAAGCCATGAAGATTGTAATACGGAAAGAATCCAACATACCGTATTATCAACAAATATATATGCAAATTGTTGAAAGAGTACAAAGTGGCATGCTTTCATATGGTGACTCCCTTCCATCATTACGTTGTATGGCCGAAGATTTACAAATTAGCTTATTGACTGTTCGTAAGGCGTATAAGCAGCTAGAAACGAAAGGATATATACGCATCGAGCAAGGAAAAGGCGCTTATATATATAAACGTGTAAAGAAAGAGTTCAAAACTATTCCTTATAAATGGCAACAAACGAAAACTATTAATGTTATGCGTTCTCAATATGCAATGAATCAACACCGAAAATATTATGATTTTTCACAAGCGATTTTATATCCACGTCTATTACCAAATCCATTTCTAGCAGACGAAATGCACAAATTGCTGGATAAAAATCCGATGTTACTAGCAACTTATGGACCTATTCAAGGCGATTATGAACTTCGAGTTGAAATAGTTAATTATCTAAAAGAACATCAGAAATTAGTGACAGACCCCTCTCAATTATTAATTACAAGTGGTGCCCAGCAAGGAATTGATTTGATCGCTCAAACATTATTAAAACCTGGAGATATAGTATTAGTAGAAAGCCCTTGTTATGGCGCAGCACTTGATGTTTTTCTCAACAAAGGAGTGCAGATTATACCTATTAGTCTTGATAAAAACGGCATTCGCTCAGATTTAATAGATGACCTTTGTCAAAGAAAGAATCCTGTTTTGTTATATGTGAATCCTACTTTTCAAAACCCAACAGGTACAGTAATGAGTAAAGAACGGAGATTGGAACTTATAGAACTAGCGGAGTTATATGAGTTTTTTATAATTGAAGATGATTCTTTCGGAGAAATATATTTTGAGGATGCTATAGTTCCTCCTCCAATCAAAAGTTTTGATACGAATGGTCATGTAATATATTTAAAAGGTTTTAGTAAAACGTTAGCACCTGGACTACGTATCGCTGCACTTATAGCCGATGGGCCTATTTTTGAATGGTTATATGCTGTGAAGGGTTCGATGGATATCGGTAGCCCGTTATTAACGCAAAAAGCACTACTTCCTTTCTTACGTGCAGAACGTATGAAAAATCATTTAGAAAAATTACGCACCGCTTTACAAATTAGACGCGATTTAACAATCGCTATATTATCGCCACTAAAAGAAATACACTTTAAAATACCAAATGGCGGCTTTAATTTATGGATTACACTTCCTAATACAATTGATCCTTTTAACTTATTACAAAAAGCAAATGAAGCAGATGTCTCTTTTTTACCTGGAACAGCTTGTCTATTAAATAACGATACAAATAATAACCAATTAAGAATTAGCTATTCCATGTTAAATGAAAAAGATATGGCGATTGGATTAGAGAAATTACATGATACAATACGAAACTTTAATTTTTAAAAGTATGTTCACTAGCCCATCAAACTAAGAAAAGCTAATACCCCAAAATAAAAGTACTTTGGGGTATTATAAAATTATGGAGTACTCCAATTTATCTTTATTCACTACAAGTCAATATACAGCGGCTATCATCATTCCACTTTAATTACAATCTTACCTCTAACATGTTGCCCTTCACTCAAAATATGAGCTTCTCTAACCCCTTCTTCATTAAGTGACACAACTTTACTTATGATCGGTTTGATTTTTCCATGTACAATTAAATTTGATAACTCTTCTAATTGTTTTCCACTTGGTTTTAGCCATAAAAATCCTGATTTTATCCCTTTCACTTTATAATTTGGTTCATGAACAATCGAAACTAGAACACCGCCAGGTTTAATAATTTGAAAACTTTTTTCTTGTACTTCGCCACCGATTGTATCTAATATAATATCAAAATCTGATTGTAGCTCTTCAAATTTATCTTTTTTATAATCAATAACGAGATCCGCTCCTAAATCCTTTAAAAATTCTTCATTTTTACTACTTGCAGTAGTTGCAACAAAAGCTCCAAATGATTTTGCAATTTGGATTGCCAAACTTCCGACACCACCAGCTCCAGCGCGAATAAATACTCGGTCATTTTCTTTTATTTTTGCGTAATCTACAAGACTTTGCCAAGCAGTAAGTCCTGCGAGTGGAATAGAAGCTGCCTCTTCAAAACTTAGGTTAGTAGGCATATAAGTTACTAAATCTGATTTTACCGCAATGAATTCAGAATAAGATCCCTTCCCTATATTTTCAGGTTTCGTAAACACTTTATCTCCTATTTTGAAACCTTCTACCTCTTCTCCAATCTCTTCGATAACTCCAGCTACATCTAACCCTAAAGTAATTGGAAATGAAAATTGCAATTGTTGTTGTAAGTCTCCTTTTCTAGTTTTCCAATCAACTGGATTAACAGATGTTGCGAGAATGCGTATTAATACCTCGTTATATGTAACAACTGGTTTTAAAATTTGTCTTTCTTTTAGTTCTTCAACACTACCATATTGATCAATAACAATTGCTTTCATTTCCTCTCCTCCTTGCTGTTTATTTTAATAACTTACAATTATTTTTCAAAATTTTTTGCTTTGAATGACAATAAACAGGTTTAGAGGTGGTATTTATGCTACGCTATTAATTAATGTGAGTTCCAAATTCAATTTTGTGTACATCTTAGAATCATACAGAGTTTTATTTTCTATGTTTATAATTAAATCCAAAAGAAATGGAGATAACACTATGACCGAAAAGATGATTAAAACAAACGGGACTGATATTTGTACAGAAAGCTTTGGAAATCCTAATAATCCAGCAATTTTATTAATTATGGGAGCTACGTGTTCAATGGTTTATTGGGATGAAGAATTTTGTGAACAGTTAGCTAACACAGGGAAATTTGTCATTCGCTTTGATAACCGTGATGTAGGACGCTCTGTTACATACGAACCTGGAACTTCCAATTATACGGTAACAACTATGGCTGAAGATGCAATTGGAGTGCTGGATGCCTATCATATTGATAAAGCGCACTTATTTGGTATGTCATTAGGTGGCATGATTGCTCAAATTGCCGCTGTAAAACATCCTGAAAGAATTTTAACGTTAACTTTACTAGCAACAAGTGTTATAGGCTCAGATAACAACACTCGCGATTTACCTCCGATGGATGAAAGAATTTTAATACATCACGCAAATGGTGCAAATTTAGATTGGTCAAATCAAAACGCTGTGACAGAGTATTTAGTTACAGGCTCTCGTCTATTGTGCGGCTCAAAACGTTCATTTGATGAAAACAGAGTTTATACACAAGTAAAACTCGAAATAGAAAGGGCTAACAATCTATTAAGTATGTTTAATCACGCTTTACTTCAAGGTGATGATGCTTATGAAGGTGTACTTAGCTCCATACAAGCACCCACATTAGTAATTCACGGAACTGACGATACAGCACTACCATTTGAACATGGTCTCGCACTTATTGATGAAATTCCAAACTCAGCACTTTTAACTCTTGAAGGAGCAGGACATGAAAATCATCCTGATGACTGGAAAAACATTATTCAAGCAGTAACAGAACATACATCTAAAATATAGATAAATAATAAATAGAAGGGGCACAAATTTGTATTGTGCCCCTTCTATTTATTGGACTAGTGGTACACTAACAAAAACCCATCACTGTATCCATATGTATAGTGATGGGCTTACATATATTTTTCTATGTTTAAAAAAATGGACAATCTAATTGATCAACAGATTCCCATGATTTTTTTTTTACACTTTCGGTGGATTTATTCGCTTCTAGTGGTACGTTTTTAAAAGGATTTACTTCGACTTTTAATAAGGATGAGGGCTCCATATATAATGAGAAAACATGGCTACTTGGTAAAGTTTTTGACACATCAATATCTCCTACTTGTTTAAATAATTGCTGTGCTGCAAAGAAAAAGAAATTAGTTGGGTTTGATTGTTTATTAAGCCATGCAAGCATTTCAGGTGATACTGATTTATGAATATTGATTTTCACTCGATCACCACGTTTATATCGCCTAGATCGCATGTTTCCACCAACTAACTTATCGTTAAGTTTGTAAACCCTAACTCTTTTTGTTTATGTTCTCTATACTTTGGCGAACAAGTGTAGACTAATAATCCTCTTGCATTTGTAAATAGTGGATTATCTACAAAGATAACATTTGTTAAACGCCCTTTTTGTTTTAAAATCATTTTCAAGCTATTTTTAATGATAACTGCGCCCCCACCATAAATAAACACGTATGGATCGTCTTTCATATCATCAATTTTATTAATAATATCAGTTGCGACGCGCGCAGCTAAACCTAATAATGCTGGTTGTGATTCCTCAACTAATAATGCATTCCTAGGATGTTTATCATTTAAATAAATTTGATTGAATTCTGTAATACTATCAATCGTCTTTGTTGGATACTTCCGGTTCCATCTCGTAATAATTTGTAGTAACGTTTCTTTTACACCGTACGATAATCCTTTACTTAATTGCGGACGGAAATTTACCCCTAACGAAACAACTTCTTCTGTTGTCCCCGCACCAATATCAAAAGACAATAAAGTTTTATCAACAAAATCAATTTCTGAAACTTGATTTTGTTCACATTCTATTTTATGTTTCACAACATTTCCTTCTTCATCATATACAATGCCCCACGTCCCAGAAGCGCCCTCAGGCAGGCATTTACAAAACTCAATAGAAACATTAATAGTAACATCACGACCGTTCGGATAATGGAAAACAACCTTGTGATTTCCCATATAACGTTTTGCATTTTCGGCAGCTATTTCTTGTGTAATAAGCTGCATAGGAAGAGCGACAGATAAATCATATCGAATGTTAATATGACTAGAAGTTGGACTTTGACGCATAGCACTTACTGCTAAACCCGATAGTATTGTAATAACCATTAGCTCATCCGTCGACTTATTCGATTTCTTCTCCACTTCAGTACCTTTTAATTGATCTTGAATCACTTTTTCTCCAACGATGTACCGTACATTATTTAACATTAGCGATGGAGAACTAATGGTCACATCGATATGATTTTCTAATTCAGATAATGACACATCTCCCTCATCTAACAATCCTGTAGGCTCACCTATATATAAAGAATAAATACTCGGAATAAAAATAGGGTCTTGCCCTTTCACCATTAACTTCAAACCGTTATTTCCTGCATCTGCACCAGCTTTTAAAAGTATAGACATAACTACCCCCTAAATTAATCTGACATCCCTTCCAAATATATGCGAGCCTATTCTTTTACATTCAAATGTAATGTAATTTTTTATTTATCATTAAAACAAAATACTATATACATTTGCCTTGCTTGTAAAAAGTATTTGACATGAACCTTTTCCAATTTTATACTATAAATGTAAAGAATTTTTTACAATCGTGGGGGTGTTGTTCTAATATGAATCGTAAAAAATTCATTTTAATAACAATTGTTTTATCATTAGTCGGAGTACTTATACACGGAGCTTATAAATACATCAATGGAGGTGTAATTTTAGGTGGAACAATTTTTACAAGCGCTTTAATACTTAGCTACCTCATCAATCATATTACATGGGGAGATCCCCAGGGTGTATCAGAAGAAAGTCAGGATGAAATGGGACAGCAAATTACATATAAAAGCTTTAAAATTGCGTATTTTGTACTTGTAGTTGTATTGTTCCTTCTATTACTCTTCTCGGAAGGTTTTTCTATGGGTTCCAATTTAGATGGAGTTAAAAACCTACCACTGTTTATCGCACTTTGTTCTTCATTCTTTATTTATCCTATTGTCGAACTCATAGTTGCAAAACAATATAAATAAAAGATGAGGTTTTCTATATATAGAAAACCTCATCTTTTTATATTTACATACCCTCTACAATTACTTTTAATTTATTAACAGTTCGCCAATTCCTGACTGTAGCTGGTTTATGTAACTTCTGAAATTGGTTCATTAATTTAGAATTCCGAATGCTATTTTTGAAATACAAATATACAACCTTCTCATCTATATAGCAATCTTCAAGTTCACTTTTGTACATAAGTAACTGCTTCCTCTCATCTTCAGAAAATGGATGAGCTAAAAATGCAACGTGTATACTTTCTCCTTCTAACAAAGCATCCGCCTTATAAGGGGAATATTTTATAGTGTTTATAAATTCTTCATTTGTTTTTAGGATGACTGGAACATCAAAATTAAATTCCCTTTTAATTTCAAATTCAATTTTTACTTTTAGAGCGTTTATATCTTCCTCAGATTCAAACACGATATTACCGCTTTGAATATATGTTTTCACTTGTTTTAATCCTATTGATTCAAACAATCGTTTTAAATCTGCCATTTTGATTATTTTATGTCCACCTACATTGATTCCCCTTAGTAACGCAATATAAATTGTCATATCATTACTCCTCGCATATTCATTGACCTTTCAACTATATATGTTGAAACCTTTATCTTTTTTGGATACCTACTTTCGTTTTTACTAACATAACACAAAATAAAAAAAACTTACTACATGAATGTTCAAGAGTAAGTTTTCTATCCCGTTATTTTATTATAGGTAAATGCATTATTATTTGTTGACCAATCGGTCCCATTCTTCTAAAGCCTCTATCTTCGAAGCCAACTTTTTCATATAACTTTTGTGCTGGCATATTTTTTTCATTTACAGCAAGTACAACTTCATTTTTTATTGGAAAATAACGTTTTACAAAATCTTGTAATAATGCCAATGATTTTTTAGCGTATCCTCTTCTTTGTTTATTATAATTTATAGAAAATGATGTTAAAAGTAAATCATCTTCATTCTCTGTGAACTCTTGTACTCTTTCGCCTGTTTGTAATGCGAAAAGACCAACAGGTACCCCGTTGTAATCTAAAATAACAATTACATTTTTTGTGCGATCGCTTTTTGCTTTTTTCAATAATTCGCCTGGATCTGATGTGAATTGAACTTGTTCACTTGGTAAAGTAAATGATTGTATAATTTCTTTATACGTCTCCTTATACGGAACTAATTGTATTTCCCCAGTATGTATGTTCATGCTATACTCTCCCATTTTTATCAAATTAACTTAAACCTTGCTGTGATTTAGAATGCACTTTTCCATCCAAAAATGTAATTTCAACAAATGAATTTGGATTATTCCCCTTCCAAGCAAAAATTTGTTTAATTTGTGTAGAATGTTCTACCCCTTCTTCTATAAGTAAATTTCCTTCAAAACCGATTAAATCTTTCACTTCTGTATAAGTCATTCCTTCATCTATTTTTGAGAAATGATTTATATTGATAAATTCTTTCTTCTGACTTTCCATCACAGTAGAAGAAGTCGCTGTTTGCTTTTTCACTTCTTTCTTTTGTTCACACGCTGTCATACTGAAACTTAGGCAGAAACCACATAAAATAAATGCACTTTTTTTCATCATACCAGTTGTCCCTCCCACAATAATTAAACCATATATTTCCTTAAAAATAAACTGAATATTTAATATTATATTTAAAAAGCCTCGTACAATTTAGTACGAGGCTCATTTTACTTATTCAAATGATTATTAGATTGGTCATTCTGTTCTTTTCTTAGTTCTTGTTCTTCATCTTTTGGTAATTGCTTGTCATTATCTTTAATTGGATTCGTTTCTCTATTTTCAATCATATCATTCGGAACTTGTGGCATCACGCGGCCAACAATTGCTGCTAATTCATCCAGTATACCTTCGCCAGTTTTCCCTTTTTTAATTTGCTTTCCAATTTGTTTCAGCCGTTCATACGTATCAACATCAGCTACAACGACTGCATTCGCACCATCCGGATCGTTTTTTAAACTTTCTGCAACAGAGTACTTAATTGACTCAACACGAGTTCGGTCTAGTTTCGCTTTTACATCAATACCTACAATAGCATATTTTCCAACAACTACTGCTGTTGCATCATTCACACCTGGCACACTTGCCGCTAAAGATGCTAAATGATCCGCTGCTTTTTCATTTGGCTTATTTGATTTGTTTGTATAATTAACATTTTTCATTGAGACATTTTTTTGTTCTGGCTTTTCATTTGGATTGTCTTTTTTTCCAATACTGCATCCAGTTATAAAAAAGCAAAGCATCAACACATATATTAGAATTTTCATTCTTTTCACCACTTTACTATTAAGGTTTAATCATAAATTTTTTCAACAGCTTGCATTTTTTTCACTTTTTCTTCTGCTCCGCTATTCGCATTGATGAAAATTTGATACGTATCTTTCCCTAACGTTCCAACAAATTCATAGCAAAGTACTTCATTATGCAAATCATTTACTACGACTGCTTTTCGCTCTTCCATCACTTTCACATCAGGGTTAATTTTCTTCCTTGCTTCTGCTGCAGTTAGCTTGGCAGACGGAATTGTTCGTTTTTGATGTGATGCTAAATATTCTTTTGCAGAAAATCCAACGATAGATCCGTCGTCTAAAGCAATTTTCATTTGGATTGCTTCCGGATAGATCCGTACGCCATTCTCATTTACTACATAAGTAAACACGCCGATAGTATCATATTGGGAACTATCATAAAGCTCCATATTATTAAACTTATGATCCTTTAAAAACGTCAATCCTTTACTTCCTGCATCGTTTAAACTAATTTTCTGTTCTTTAATTTCTCGATTATTCATTACCCAAATTGGATATCCGCCTTTTCCGGTAATATCCATGTAAAACTCATTATTCGTTGCAGAGTCTTTAATCTTCACACTATAGAATGATTCTTTCGCACCTTTTCCACTTTTCTCTACATCGACTTTTTCATTTCCTTTTAAATTTAAAAATGATTTTGCGATTTTTGCTGCTTCATCTTTAGAAATTGCCTTTCCTTCTGCTTCAAATCCACCTTTTTTATTTTTTTGTGCACTTGTAAAGGTCGGTCCGAAGTTTGTAGAAGAGTATGATGTTACGTTTTTCTCTACAGTTTTTAATCCATCAATAATTGTGTTATCTGCTGGATCGCGATTTGATGCAAGTGCCATTTCAACATCCATCCAGCGTAAATTATTTTTCAAAACAAGATGTTGTACTTTCCTTAGTTCATCTTGTATATTTCCCGCATTTGAATATAAAGTTTGCAACGTTTTATATTCTTGTTCATTTAACGGCTCTTTTTCTAAATCACGAATGGCTGCACGGTAACTAAAATCACCGATATTTGCTAAAAACTCTTCCGTTTTATTAAACGGCATTAATGTTAACGGGAGTTGTCCTACATCTGAACGAGCTTCAGATGTTAAACGCCATACATCTGCTAATGCAGGTGATAAAGATGAGCGTGAATTCATCGCAAGTGTTGTACCAATTTTATCGTGTAATAAATCAACTTCGTATGCTAAATCATGGAATGCTCGTTGATAACTATTTTCCGCTCGAATTAAAACCGCATTTTTCTCTTGGTGCTCTTTATAGCCCCAATATCCTGTTCCAACTACACCAACTGTTAATAATACAATGATAATACCTCTTAACATTATCCCACCTCCGCTCTATTTACAGAAAATATGTTTACCAATTTTTTTAATTTGTGGACGAGTCCAAATCCATTTACTTGTCGCAGTATCTGGGTTGAAATAATATAAAGCATTTCCTGTTGGATCCCATCCGTTTATCGCATCTAAAACCGCTTTTTTTGCTGTTTCATTTGGCGTTAAATATATTTGTCCATCTGCTACCGCTGTAAATGCTCTAGGCTCAAAGATTACACCTGAAACAGTATTGGGGAATGACGCACTTGTAACACGATTTAAAATAACAGCAGCTACTGCAACTTGTCCTAAATACGGTTCACCACGTGATTCCCCGTATACTGCATTTGCCATAAGCTGAATATCATTTTGAGAATAACCGTTCGGAACATTTGTCCCTTTATTTTGAGATGGTTTATTCTCTTGTGCAGAGCCACCACTATTTCCTTTATTCGTTGTCGTCCCTTTATTAGCAGTTGACTTATCATACTTTGTTGCCTTTACGAGCATTTGCTTCGTTTTAGCTCCAGCTAAACCATCAACGGGTAATCCGAATTTCTCTTGAAAATTCCGAAGTGCCCAGTATGTACCCCATCCGAAAACACCATCCACTTTTCCCGTATAAAACCCGTTATATTTCAAACGAGATTGCAGTTCAATGACATCTTCGCCAGATGCTCCTCTTTGAATGACTTGATTAGAAAAAGCTTCTACATTCTTTAGTTGTATACTACTGACCATTAAAGACAGTCCTATGAACGCAAGTAAAACTGCTATTTTAAAAATAGCTTTTTGGCGCATAATTTTCCCTCCTTAATTACAGAAATGATTTCTTGGTTATGTTTTGTAAAAGCCTCGCTTTTATGTAAAGAAGACAAAAAAATCCAAACTTATATCGTTGAAAGAATATGTAAACAATATACAAAAAGGAGAAAAGGAGTTCATTATGAAGCAATTGTTAAAGCGTATCGCATTCGTCATTCTTTTATTAACAACATGTTTAAATATATATACCGGGTCATCGATTGTTCATGCACAACCGCCTTATGCAAAATGGGGTAAACTTGCTGTAGAAAAGACGAAAGAACAATATCCGAAAGCAGAGATTGTTGATTATCTTCATATAGGTAGAAAACCAAAAACGGTTCAAATAACTGTTGAAAAGTTTAAATTGTGGCTACGTGAAGATGGAAAAGAATATGGTGTTTTTGTTGATGTAGAATTTGAAACGAAGACAGAGAAATTTATAAAGTTGTCGTTTCAGAAGACGAGTAGATAAAGTAAAACTTTAATCAGTGGGGGGGTTGTTCATCTCCCACTGATTATTAGTTGAACCAATCGGGCTTTTACGGGCAGTTGATCCCCCATCTAACTTCTTTGCTTTCGCTGAATTTTGAGGTGGGGGTCTTACTGCCCCGTTAATGCGGGATAAAATGAAACCCCACTGTTAAAAACGGAAACAGTGGGGCTCCTTGCATTTCTAAAATTCTTTCCTAAAGTTTCGATTCCCTAAAAATCTTACCAATATACAAATAGCGCCAATTACAACCGCTATCCCTATACTGTATAAAAGTACTTTACCATACCCACCTATTCTTGGATCTAAAAACGGATATGGATACCAATTCACGATTGGGCCACGTATTAAGCTATATACAACGTAAAAAAACGGGAATAAGAGCCAACTTGTAGATTGTTTCCAAGTGATTTTCTTAATAGGTGGATTTAAAATCCAATCTAAAAGCATTGCAATCGGCATGATATAATGTAGCACTGTATTTACCCATGGTATTGCCGTTTGAAGTGACTCTTCTAATCCTCTTAATAGCAAAAAATAAATGAGTTATACCGTTGCCGCACCTCGAAGTATACTAAATTGTTCTGAGCGACCAAATGTAGCTGTTCCGATACTGCTTAAAAGGAGAATACATACAACTAAAATGTTACTTTCAATCGTAAAGAAACTAAAAAAATTAACTGGATTGAACGGTTTCAATTGTGCCCTGAGTATGAATTGCGTAATAATGGCACTACATGCTAGAAGACTTAAACATAGTCTAAATAAAGATAAAGTTTTTTCATCCCTCATACATTCCCTCCTTTTCTTATATATAATTGGAATTTCCCTGTACATGCTCAATAAATAATTTTAATGGAACGAGCCCACGTTTTGGCATATGACTACTTATAATAGCTACTACTTCTAACTGAGGAATGATAACGATGTATTGTCCGCCGTACCCCATAGCGAAATATATACAATACGGTATGTGAAATCTTTCGTTATGTAATACCCACCAGTGATATCCATATGCGCCGACATGTTCATATGTTTCAAATTGCGCCCTACTTGACTCTTCTAACCATTTCGCTGATACAATTTCTTTCTCATTCCAATATCCATTTTGCAAACATAGTTTTCCTAATTTTAATAAATCGGTAGATTTCATTTTCATACCGAAGCCGCCGACATATATACCTTGCGGATCTTGTTGCCACTCATATTCGCTAATTTCTAATGGCTCAAATAAATATCTTTTCGCAAACTGCTCTGTCGACATCCCAGTAGCTTCTTGAATAATATAGCTAAGTAAATGTGAAGAACCTGAATTATAATTCATTTTTGTAGCAGGTTCTTCAATTATTGGCTTTTCTAATATGTAATGTACCCAGTTCTCTGATTCTACAAAGTCATTTGGGAATACTACTCCATTCCCAAACTCTTTCCAATCCTCACCAGTAGTCATTGTTAATAAGTGATACAGCGTTAAATCATGTTTTTCCCCAGGTACATTTTCAATCCACTCTGTAATCGGTGTATGTATATCATTTATATAGCCCTTATCAATTGCAATACCAATTAATAAAGATACGATACTTTTTGTAATCGAATTTATTTTATATAAGTTATTTACACATTCGGGTGTTTTATAATACTCAGTTGTTAATTCCCCTTTTTGATAAATAAGAAATGTATTCACTTTTTTCTTTTCAAATTTATTTTGTAGTTGCTTAAAATCCAAAAATCTTACCTCCATTAAAATAGTTAATTCATTTATTATATCTTGTTCCTTTTATTAAAACATAATTGTGCTCAAATAAAAAAATAAGCTTATCAGCCATAATTAGCTGACAAGCTTTTTCCTATAATTTCGTACGAACATTCCAAAGTTCAGGGAAGAACTGTTGATCAAGTACTCGTTTTAAATAAGATACACCTGAAGATCCGCCAGTTCCCATTTTATTTCCGATAATGCGTTCTACCGTTTTCATATGACGGAAACGCCATTGTTGTAGCCAATCTTCGATATCAATTAATTTTTCAGCAAGCTGATATAAATCCCAATATTTCTTCACGTCCGCATACACTTCTATCCAAGCCGCTTCTACAGTTGCATCTTCTTCGTAAGGCTGCGTAATATCACGATTCAACACATCTTTATGAATTGGGAAGCCTTCTTTAACAAGCGCCTGTATCGCAACATCATACAAACTTGGTGCGTGTAGCGCTTTATGAAGACGAGCGTGTAATTCTGGATCTTTTTCATAAATCTTTAATGCATGTGGTGTTTTATAACCAAGTGCGTACTCAATCATTCGATATTGATACGATTGAAAGCCTGAAGCTTGACCGAGTGAATCACGGAATTCAATATACTCAGATGGCGTTAATGTCGCAAGAATATCCCAAGATTGAATAATTTGCGATTGAATTTTTGATACACGTGCTAACATTTTAAATGCCGGTGCTAATTTATCGTTTTTAATCGATTCAATTGCTGCATTTAGTTCATGTAAAATAAGCTTCATCCAAAGCTCACTAGCTTGGTGAATAACGATAAATAACATTTCATCATGATGGTCTGATAATCTCTTTTGAGAAGATAGTAAACTATCTAATTGTAAATACTCACCATACGTCATATTTTCCTTAAAATCCGTGTGAATCCCTTTTTCCATAATTACCTTTTCGTTTTCTTTCATATTAGTCAAACACCCCTTTTATATGTTTCTACTTATATTGGTCTAATGACAGCTCGAACTGGACTTCCATCTGCATCTGTTAACGCAAGTGGTAATGCAATTAATTCGTAATCGCCGTCTGCTACATGATCTAGTACGACATTCTCTAAAATATGAATTCCATATTTAAACAATTGATGATGTGCTGCTAGTTCTTTATCATCTAACGGATCAACTGATGGTACATCCACTCCGATTAAACGAATTCCCTTATCAGAAAGAAACGGTGCAATATCAGCACGTAAATGTGGGATCACATCTGGGAATTCTTCTGCTTTACCATGTGAAGATGTACGTAATAATAGTCGTTCTACACCTTCTAAATGAAAACTTTCTAATTCTTTTTTTCCGATGCTTTCAAGGTTAGAAACGTCAATGATTCGCGTAGGTCCGACATAAACTTGAACATCTAAATCTATTACTTTCTTTCCGTCATTATCAAAATGAAAAGGCGCATCAATATGAGTACCTGTATGAATACTCATCGTTAACTTTCCGACGTTTACTGAACCGCTCTCTTCTTTTGACCATGAAACTTCATACGAGAACGGTGTATCTCCTGGCCAAGTTGCAATATCATTATTTAATGGCTGTGAAATATCAATCCACTTTGATGTTTGCATTCTTATGCCACAACCTCTCGTTTATTTTCAAATTGTTTATACTCTTCCTCTTTCATAACTTTCTTTAAAATTTGAACAGAATTCCATACTTCTTCATACGTATTGTATAAAGCTACTGGCGCAAGTCTTATCCCATTTGGTGCTCTGAAATCTGGAATTACTCCATTTGCCTTTAGTGCTTTACAGATACGCGCTGCTTCCGCATGCTCTAAATAAATATGTCCACCTCGTTTTTCATCCTCTAACGGGTTTCCAATTGTAAATCCGAAATCTTTTAATTCATGATCAATTAAATCCAGCATGTATCTCGTAATATGTAAAGATTTCTTACGTAAACGTTCCATACCAGCATCTTTGAAAATTTCAAGAGAACCAATTAATGGTGCTATACTTAATACGTGAGGTGTACCAATTTGATAAGCACCTGCATGATCAGCAGCTGTTAATGTATGCTCCATATCAAACTGTTTATCTTTTCTAGAACTAAACCATCCAGACAATCCTGGCAGTCTATTAAAATGTTTACTATTTACATAAAGGCCTGCAACACCACCCGGCCCTGCATTTAAATATTTATAATTGCACCATACAGCGAAATCAACATCCCACTCTTTAAAATGATGTGGAATAGAACCAATTGAATGACATAAATCAAATCCAATATGAATGCCGCGTTTATGAGCTTCCGCTGTTAAACGTTTCATATCAAGAATTTGACCACTTCTATATAAAACTGAAGGTAATAAAATTAAAGCGATATCATCTTCCATTGCCTGAATAATATCTTCTTCAGAAAGTGTTCGACCATCTTGGCTTTTCACTCTTACTAAATGCTCATCTGGCTCTAAGCCTTTTAAACGAATTTGACTTTGAAGTGCATAAATATCTGACGGGAAAGTTAATTCATCCGCAAGAATTTTTGTACGTATTCCTTTCGGCTCATAAAACGTCGCAATAACTTGGTGTATATTCGCAGTCGTAGAACCGGTTACAATAGTTTCTTCTGGTAAAGCTCCAATAAGAGGTGCCGTCAGTTCACCTAATTTCTCCGAAAGGAAAAACCATGGATGTTCGCCTTCTGTCCAGCCATCAATGCCATACTCTTTCCATGAATCTAGTAAAGTAAGTAACGATTTTTCTGCTCTTTTCGAAAGTAGTCCTAATGAGTTTCCATCTAAATATATAGTTCCTTCTTTTTTATAGAATTCAGTTTGAAAATCTTTCAGTTCATCATGTTTATCACACTCAAGCGCATACTCATAAGTTGGTTGAAATGGTTCTTTATACATGGTGTCACCTTCTCTTAATTTTCTTTTTATTCTAACTAATTGAAATATATCACCTTAGTTGATATAACGTCAATGATATTATGTCAGTTGACTTTACATACTATCTTCTTTTACAATACAATTATATTTTCAGATATTTCAGTATAAAGAGGTGATTCTTTGAAAAACACTACTCTTTCAACAAGAAAACACCGCTCCTTAGAAACAAAAAAGAAACTATTACATTCGGGTTACACTATTTTTATTACTAATGGATTTCAGAAAACGACAATCACGCAAATTATTAAACATGCAGAAACTGGTTATGGAACAGCATATGTATACTTTAAAAACAAAGATGATCTCCTTATCGTGTTAATGGAAGATGTTATGAATCGTTTTTATAATATTGCTGGACGCTCTTTCTTCCCTCAAACGAAAGCAGCAGCACGTGACTTGATTCAAAATCAAGTTAGAGCATTCCTACAATTAGCAGAAGAAGAACGAGCTATTTTGCAAGTTGTCGAAGAAGCAATCGGATTATCAAAAGAGATACGTCAAAAATGGGGTGAGATTCGCGAACGCTTTATAAAAAGTATTTCGCAGGATATTACTTACTCTCAAGAAAGTGGATTAGCGCATCCTGAATTAAATAAAGAGCTCGTGGCACGCGGTTGGTTCGCAATGAATGAAATGTTTCTTTGGACTATTGTACAAAATAACAAAGAAGTAAAACTAGAAGAAATAGTGTATACATTAACGGAGATGTATACAACGGGATTATATAAATAGCGCACTTCACATATTTAAAGTGTGCTATTTTTTCTTAAAATCATCATTCTAACTATAAATAGAATAGCCTATTATAATAATTGCGAGTATGTATGTGATTATTATAATCATAAAAATACAACCTGTTTTATTTTATTGTTTTAACCTACTCACAATTCCAATAATAAACTTATACTCAGCTCTACTTTTCCTTACTTTCTTAAAGCCCTCTTTCGTATCAAAAATAAAACACGTTTTCCGAAACCAAACACGGACATAAAATGATTCAAAATAAATAGGTCTCACAATTCCTTTTTCCTCAAATTCAGTACCGTCTGTATTTTCGGTCTCTGTTCGAACGAACCATCTATTCCCGATACCAATTTCAATATACTTCACATACTAACCTCCTTTAGGGAATTTCCCGTCTAACTATTTTATTATTTCCCTGGGAAGCGCACATTCCGACAGAACATGAGCTCAAAAAGAAAAAGCAGATTACAAAAATCTACTTTTATAGATTAAATTTTTGCATTCGTTTATAAAATGTACTACGGGGTACATCCAATAGTTTTGCGGCTAACGAAACATTTCCGTTCGTCTTTTGAAGCGCTTCAATCATACTATCATGCTGTATTCTTTCACGGAAACTTAATGTATGTTCTTCATTATTTTCTGTTTGCAACTGGGATTGTCTTTCACTTCCCATCATTGTTTGTATCAAAAAAGCGACTTGTTTTTCGCATATTTCCCGTCCTTGCGACAAAATGTAAATGCGTTCTAATACATTTACTAGTTCTCGAATATTTCCGGGCCATGTATGTTGTAAAAATTGATTGCAAATACTCTTTGGAAATACAACATTCCAATTCTTCCGTTCGCAAAAGTGTTGTATAAAATATGGAATATCCTCTTTTCTTTCTAGTAACGATGGAACATATAACGGATAAACGTGCAAACGATAATATAAATCTTGACGGAATTTCCCTTCTTCTACTAACCGTAGTAAATCTTTATGTGTGGCAGTAATAATACGAATATTTACTGGTACCTCTTTTGAACTTCCTATTGGAGTTATTGTGCGTTCTTGTAAAACACGCAATAAGGCTACTTGCATCTCTGATGGTACTTCACCAACTTCATCTAAAAACAATGTTCCTCCATTCGCTTGTTCAAATTTCCCTTTATATCCTTGACGTCGCGCACCTGTAAACGCACCTTCAGTATAACCGAACAATTCACTTTCCATTAATTCTTTAGGCAAAGAACCGCAGTTAACAGCTATAAAGGGCCCGTCTTTTCTTGGACTATTTTCATGAATCGCTCTCGCAACATATTCCTTTCCTACTCCTGTCTCGCCACATACATACACACTAGCATCAGTCGGTGAAACAAGCTTAATTTCTTCTAGTGTGTGTTGAAATGCTTTGCTTGTCCCGGTAACTCCTGAAAAAGTAATTCCTTTTATAAATGTGAAAGCAGAATATGTATTCATTTGTTTGTTTTCCTTTAAATACATACATTTCCCGATCATTCTTTCATTACTATATACTGGTATCTCTAATTTAGTTTCCAATCCATAGCGCATTAAATCTTCAAGTTTCATTCTTGACCAATTAGTTACTCGTTTCCGAACGCTCTTACTCGCAGAAACGATAACATCACGATGATTACAAATAACTACTTGTTCATCACTATCAATGACATCTAAAAAACGATGAATTAAGTGTAATTCATTTTGATGAACTCTTATGCTACATTCACGTTCTATCGCATGTGCAATTGAAGTTACCATACCGAGCATATATGGATGCGAAAATTCAATTGGACAGGAGAAATCTAGAACACCAATTAATTTCAAGTCATCGTTATGAATGGGAGCAGCCGCACAACTCCAGCTATGAGATGCCACGGAGTAATGTTCAGTACCACTTATCATAATAGCTTCTTCAATTTCTAATGCTGTTCCTATTGCGTTTGTCCCCACAGCTGCTTCCGTCCATTTTACACCTTCAATAAAATTAATATGTTTCGCTCGCTTTAACGTTTGTTTATTTCCACTTAAGGATAGAACATAACCATCTGGATCGATTAATAATGCCATCATTTGTAGTTCATCAATGATTTTTCTCATATTTTGTATTTGAGGTAATGCTATATCAAGGAAAATTTCACTCTTTTTCTTTTGTTCTTGAAAAATATTAGAAGACAAAATTTTCTGACCTTTATTCATATGAGGATTCACATTTGCTTGTTTACATCGATGCCATGACTCTGAAATTCTTTCGTTTATACGGTTCGAATCAAGGACTCCTTTATCAATAAACTTTTTCCATGTATGTAAGTAAAACGGTGAAGCTAACATTGTATCATCTCCCTTTTAATTGTTTTGGAGATTTATTCCGCATTAACGGGCAGTAAGACCCCCACCTCAAAATTCAGCTAGAGCAAAGAAGTTAGGTGGGGGTCAGGCTGCCCGTAAAAGCCTGATTGGTTTAACTAATAATTAGTGAGGGATGAATAACACCTCCACTGATTAAAGTTTCACTTTATAAAACATACTTTTATTATAAAACTGAATAAAAGCGTTTTCAATACAACTAGAAAGACGACACAAATATGTTAATAATTTGAATATTTTAATGCATTTCTTTATTCTTTTTTAGTAGCACTATATTTTGTATAATGGACGCAAAGAAAATACATAACCAAAACCATTTTTGTGGATTACCATTTATAAAGAAAACAATCACGGCTATTGCAAATAAAATAGCGGCTGATAAACTAATATATAATTTCGTTCTGACCTGCATTAGTCTTAACTCCCATTATTTTACATTACATACTAACTCTTCATTTTTCATCTCTACTATGTACTCTTGTAAAACATATTCTTTCCCGCCATAGTTTTCATACCATTCATGTATTCTTCTAACATGCATCTCGTCACTTCTAATTTTCGATTCTATTTCTTTATACTGTTCATAACTATCATATTCCCATATGGCAAATACTTCAGACGTACCATTCTTATTATCTTTCATCCAGCGTCCTATTAGCCTAGAACCATGCTTTAATTGATTAGGTAAGTTTGTGTTATTGAAATGATCATTAAATACTTCTATGAATTCATTTTTCACTACATAGTCCTTCCTTCTGTAAAACATACTTCTTCACCTCTTTTATGAAAAGTATCAGTAAACCTTCCCATCACTACCGTATTATAATACTTTCCATCCAATAGTCTTTTGTCATTTTTCAAAATGCCTTCTACTTCAAAACCTAATTTTTTATAAAGATGAATAGCTTTCTCGTTTGTCTCTAATACTTGTAAAGATATTTTATTTACTGCATTTTCGTCAGCCCATTTAATAGATTGTTGTAATAGGCTCTTACCCATTCTATATCCCCAAAACTCTTTTAAAATGCAAACACCAAACTCCACTTTATGAGATAATCTCTTAAAATTTGATCCTTCACACCTTGAAAATCCAACGATTCGATTGTGCACTTCTGCAACTAAAAAGAGATTCTTCGTCTCTTCACTATCTGTTTTTATTATTTTTTGAAACCCTAGGTCATCTATAAATCCCTCTCCAGCATCTCTATCCATATTTTCAGTTTCTCCATCAATCTGAACTCTAATTTTCGATAACTGGTCAGCATCTTTCTCAGCTGCAGAACGAATTGTATAAGTTAATCCATTTATATGAAACTTTTGCTCTTTTACAATCATGTCAAACTCCTTTCAAATGAATATAATGGCGCTATTACAACTTGTTTACCTTGTTTCTCAAAGTCCTGAACAGTTTCTTTACTAGCCTTTTCGTCAGTTATAATAAGGTCAATTTCTTTTAGAGACTCTCCTCTTATAAAACAATCTATTCCAAGTTTATTATGCGGAGCTAAACAAATATTTCTTCTAGCAATTTCACTTACTCTTTTACTAAAATAAGCAACTTCAGGTGTTGCAGTGCTAATACCTTGTAATGAAATGCCTCCACCTGTAGAGAAATAAAGATCAATAGAAAATCTACTTATCAATTCAGAGGCAAGTGTATCAGTAATATTTCCTGAAGGTTTTACTTTTCCGCCAATTAAATACGTATCAATATTCTTATATTCTCTTAGATGACCCGCTATTTCTATAGAATTCGTAATAACTGTAAATGATACTTCCGGTAAATATTTCAGCATAGCATTATGAATGGAAGTCCCACCAATAAAAATTGAATCACCTTCTTGTATATATAATGCCGCAACCTTTGCAATTGTGTCCTCATATATTGAGCTATCACTATAACGTTTAGCTGGTTCCGCAGCTAAGTTCCTCACTCGCGTAAGTTCAATTGCACCTCCGTGCGTTCTTTTTAATAAACCATCCTTTTCCATAATAGACAAATCTCTTCTTATAGAATCAATAGACATATCAAATCTTTCCGCAATATCCTTTGCGATTACTCTTCCATCTGTACTAAGTAGTTCTAAAATTTTCTCCCGACGTTCTTCAGTAAACATGTTATCACCACCGTTATTGAAGATTCAGAAATTTGAACTTTATGTTAATTATATGCACGTTTCTTCCGTTTCACAATATTTTCAATCCTTTTTCTTCCGTCTTTATGCAGGTTTTCTCTCTTTTTCTATTTTGTTAACTTTACATAAAATAAATGCACATTTGCATATTCTACTAAAAGACTTCTATTTATTTCCTTACTCATGTAAAATTATTCCTATGTTTTACTTTTTAATACAGAAAGGAATTACTATGAAATCTTTAATTAAAGTAACTTGTACAGCATTATTATTTACAGGAATATTAACAGGATGTAATAGCAATACTACACCAAAACAAGAAAAAAGCACTCTCGAAAAAAATGCAATGCACTATGGAGAAATAGTTAAAAACGAATACTATAGAGCAACAGTTGAAAATGCAAAATTTGAAAAAATAGACAAAGAGTGGCGCCTTACTACTCGTGTTATGATTAATAATGTTCGAGACGATGGACAAACTATTGATCTTTCGAAAATAAAATATTTCATACAAGATGAAAAAACTGGTCAGAAATATGAAGGTGAAGCTCATCCGATAGATGACGAGCACTATAAAAATGTTCCACACAAATTTTCTTTAACTACTGACGTTGTATTTGAAATGAAAACTTCTCCTAAAGACTTAAATAACATGTATTTGTATATTGATAGTAAAGTTGCTCCATTAACAAATACATATTGGAAGCTTGAGAATCTAGCATCAAAATAAAAAAAACAGTCTTTATTGACTGTTTTTTTATTGTTGAACTTGTAAATACCATCTAAAGGAACTCTCTTTATTATTAGTTAATATACATGTAACTTAATCATTTTTTCTCAAGGAATACATCTGCTGCACAAATCGTCACTTCTCTAAATGGATAGTCAAATAAAACACCTAGTTCAAAACCATCTTCAGTAAGAGCTATTTCATGATATAGCCACCAAGCACTTTCAAAGTTTTCTGGCATAGAACACTTTGTTACTCCTATAAAAGTCACTTTAAGTTTATCAAATTCACTAAAAGTACCACTGCAATCTAATACGATAGACAAAGTATCTTCTGATTTTCTCTTTACTACTTTAATCACACTATCATGTAGTGACATCTCATGTAGCTGAGCGACATGAGACGGAAGTTTTTTCTTAATGGAATTAAAATGTTTTAAGTATGATTGATCTAATCGTTCCATTCTTGCCTCATAATCTGCTGTCCACTCTAACAAAAGTTTCTTTAATTCATTAGGTAGATATACTGAATCAAACATGTTGTTATGAATGTATGGATGTAGTGTTTCAGGAAGATAGTGTAATAAATCTTCTTTCCTTTCTTCTACTTCGTCTTTCAAACTTTGTATATAATCGGGATCTATGTCTTTCCATTCTTCTATTGACTCTATGAAATGCACAAATCCTGAAATTTGCATTTCTTTATACCAATCTTTTGTGAAATATTTCAATTACATCTCTCCTAAAACATTTTATCATCCAAGAAAAGCAATGTATCCGCTTATTATATCATTCCAATAACCATTTTTTCTAAAGAAAAAATGTAAAAATGTAAATATTCCGCCTATTATTTCTAAAACTTCAGAATATTTACAAAAATAAGAAATTAGAATACATTTTAGTTGTACAAAATTCACCTGTACAAAAATCTAAACAAAAAGGGATGGTTATATGTTGAAGAAATTAGTAGCAGGAACATTAGTAGCGGGTTTTGCATTAACTGGCGGACTAGGCGTAGCAAGTGCTGAAGAAAAAGGTAACACAATTAAGTCATTTGATTATTTAAAAGTGGATGAACAGAATGTTACTTCATTTGCAAAATTAAGTGATCAGGATAAGAAAGACATCCAAATTACTATGGTATTACCAGAGCAAAATGAAAATGGAGATTGGCTAGCTTATGGTTTTACTAGTAGAGAAACATTGGATGCTTATATTGAAAAGGATAAAAAAGTACTTAAAAATAAAATTAATCCTTTAGGTAGTGGTGCTGGTAGTACTGATTTTTATGAACATAAAGATAAAGGTGGCCAATATATTTACTGGAGCAGCGGCTTTAAAAACTTACCATCTAGCTGGAACGACAGAATTTCTTCTGTAAGTACAGCGTCACCTTCTGCAAGTTATTCAACGACACTTTGGGAGCATACTTCTACACAAGGATATGGAAAAGGTGTTTTATTTAAACACGCTGATTGGTATGGTAAAACTGCTAATTTAGCTGCTGATTGGAACGATATAACTTCAGCTATTGAAATTAAATAGTAAAAATTCAAACCACTATTCTCTCATTCATTTAGAGAATAGTGGCTTATTATATTTTCATTTAAACATGTACAGCATGTCCTACCGCCTGCAATAAAGCTTCATGAATTGCCTCAGATAAAGTTGGATGTGCTGCAATATAACCTCTCATAATATCAGCGGTAACTTCTGTATGAATCATTACGGTGCCTTGACCAATTAGTTCAGTTGCACGAGGACCGATAATAGAAATCCCTACAATTTCTTGATATTTAGGTTCCACAATGACTTTTACTTTCCCCATTTGTTCTCCTAAAATAAGAGCTTTTCCGTTCGCTGTAAAAGGAAATTCTCCGATAAGAATATCACCATATTGTTCTCTTGCACCTTTTTCACTTAAACCGACGCTAGCTATTTCTGGAGCTGTGTATATACAACGAGGTACAGCATGATAGTTTACTTTCACATCTTCTCCGCTCGCATGTAATGCTGCTGTCGTTCCTTCATGAAAGGCTACGTGAGCAAGCTGTATTCCTCTAATAATATCACCGGCTGCGTAAATATGTGCTATGTTCGTTTGCATATGCTCATTTACAGTAATCCCTTTATTTGAAAATTGAACTCCTGCTTTTTCTAATCCTAAATCTTGTACACGAGGTTTTCTGCCAACAGAAACGAGAACAAATTCTGGAGTTACTTCGTGCATACTTCCTTCGTATTCAAACGAAGCCTGTTTCTTATAATTGTTTAATCCCTTTAAAGCAGCTCCTGTGAAAATTTCTACACCGTCATTTTCTAATTTCTCTCTTAAAATGCTTGCGATATCTTCATCTTCACCAGGTAGTAATTGCGGTGCCATTTCAACAATCGTTACTTTCGTTCCAAGACGACTATATATACTAGCAAATTCGCAACCTATTACGCCGCCCCCAACAATAAGTAATGAAGCTGGTATGTTTTCAAGGGACATCGCATGACTACTATTTAAAATCCATTCCCCGTCGAATGGAGCAAAAGGTAATTCAGTAGGTTCTGAACCTGCCGCTATAATGAATTGTTCTCCATCCACTATCGCTTCCTTATTCCTCTGCGTAACTCGCAGACGATGATCCGTTTCAAATTTCCCTTTCCCCTTTATAACTTTAATTTTATTTTTCTTCATTAAATATTGTATTCCTTGTACGAGCTGCACAACAATTTGTGATTTTCTCGTCTGTATTTGATTCCAATCAATTGATATACTTCGTTTGTCTACTAATACACCAAAACGTTGCGCATGATTAACAATATTGTATACTTCAGCACTTTCTAACAAAGATTTCGTAGGCATGCACCCGACATTTAAACAAGTTCCACCAAGATCATCTTCATCAATAAGAGTAACATCTTTCCCAGTTTGAGCTGCGGTAATTGCCGCCACATATCCAGCGGGTCCGCCTCCAATAACTACTAATTTATTCATTCTCTCACCTTCTCTTTATAAAAGAATTGTTACCGGTTCTTCTAAGTATTGTTTAATTGTGCGTAAAAATGCAGCTGCTGGTACACCGTCTAGTACACTATGATCAAATGTTAAACTTAAAGGTAACAAACTACCTTTTTTTATTTTCTTTCCTTTATATACTGGAACATGTTCAATTGCACCTACACCTAAAATACCAGTTTCAGGTGTATTTAATACTGGCGTAAAATATTCGATACCAAAGCTTCCTAAATTACTAATTGTAAATGTCGTTCCTTTCATACCATCACTACTTAAACTACCTGTTCGTGCCTTTTGTGCCACATTTTTAATCTCTTTAGATAACTCTATTAAAGATAGATTATTTGCAAAGCGAATAGCCGGAACGACTAAGCCATTTTCTAACGCCACTGCCATACCTAAATGAACATGTTCAAATTGATGGATTGCATCATCTATATAAGTGCTGTTCATTTCCTTATGCTCCTGAAGCGCTAATACAACAGCACGAGAAACGAAATCAGTAATGGTTAGTTTGTTATCGTACCGTTTTTGTACAACTTCCGCTATTTCTTTATGTAAAGCAACTAAATCCGTAACATCTACTTTCATCGTTAATGTCAATTGTGCGCTATTTTGGAGGCTTGCTTGCATCCGATTTGCGATTGCTTTCCGCATACCGGTAATAGGGATTATTTTACTTTCTTCTTTTACAAACGTTTCTGGGGTAGCAACTTTTTCTTCAAGTACTTTTAATACATCTGCCTTTGTAATTCTCCCACCAGGACCTGTTCCTATTAATGTGGAAATTTCAAGATTTTCAACTGTTGCCATTTTCTTTGCTACAGGAGATATTTTTATTCTTTGTTTCTTTGATCTTTCTTCCGCGTACGGTTCAGGATGTTGTTCATTTTGAGGTTCTACTTTCGGTATTGATTCTTCTGTAGCATTTACGGTTTCATTTACCGATACCTGTTCATTTGGTTTTCCGATGTAACATATTACAGTACCAGGTGGAACTCCTTCATCTTCACTTACAGCTATATCCAGTACCGTTCCATCAGCGGGTGCTTCTATTTCTGTTTCGATTTTTTCAGAATTAATACTAGCAATTAATTCTCCTTTTGCTACATTATCACCAGCTTTAATATTCCAACTCGTAATAATACCTTCTTTCATCGCCATTCCTAATTTCGGCATTACAACTTCTACAGCCATATTTCTCTCTCCCTTCTCATCGTTTCATTACACATTCAATAAAGAACGGTCCCCAATCATTTCTGATACCGTTTCAATTACTTTCTCTGGCGTTGGTAAATATAGTTTTTCAAGTGGTGGTGAGAACGGAACTGGTGTATGTGGTGCTGTAATTCGTTTAATAGGTGCATCTAATAAATCGAACCCTTTATCCGCTACAATTGCTGCAATGTCTGTTGCGATACTACATCTTGGGTTTGCTTCATCAATAACGATAAGACGATTTGTTTTTTCAACAGATGCTAAAATTGTATCTTCGTCAAGCGGTGATAAAGAGCGTGGATCAATAATTTCTACCTCAAGTCCTTTTTTCGATAATTGCTCCGCAGCCGCAAGCGCAGTATGAACTTGCTTCCCAATTGCGACAATCGTTATATGAGAGCCTTCCCGTTTAATATCTGCTTTTCCTAAAGGAATTGTATAATATCCTTCTGGCACTTCACCTTTCATATTGTAAAGTGTTTTATCTTCAAAGAAGATTACTGGATCATCATCTTCAATTGCCGCTAATAATAAGCCTTTTGCATCATACGGGGTGGACGGAACGATAACTTTAATACCTGGAATGCTCGTAAATAACGCGTATAAACTTTGAGAATGCTGAGCTGCTGCGCTAAATCCAGCACCATGCATCGTACGAATTGTAACTGGTACTTTTGCTTTTCCACCAAACATGTAACGGAATTTTGCACCTTGGTTTAAAACTTGATCAAGACAACTACCGATAAAATCATTAAACATTAATTCAGCGATCGGACGTAATCCCGTTGCCGCCGCTGCCATCGCAGCTCCCATATAACCAGCTTCAGAAATTGGTGTATCTAAAATACGATTTCGGCCAAATTCTTGTACAAGCCCTTTCGTAACGCCAAGAACACCGCCCCACGCTTCATCATCTTGCAAATGATCAACCTGTGCACCACCCGCAACGTCTTCACCTATTAAAATTACATTTTCATCACGGTGCATTGATATTTTCATCGCTTCATTGATAGCAGTTGACATACTTACTGTTCTAGTCATTATTTTTCACCCTCCTCTTATTTGTAAGAAACGTATACATCTTTTAATAATTCTTCATCCTCTGGATATGGACTATTTTCACTAAAATCAATTGATCGTTGCACTGCTTCATCTACTGCTTTTTCCATATCAACAAGTTCAGATTCCGTTAATAAACCTTCATGAATTAAATGCTTACGAAAATTCACAATCGCATCTTTTTCATTTAAATGTTCTTCTTTTTCTTCTGAAGTTTTATACGTTTGTGCTTCTCCTTCGAAATGGCCGTAATTACGATATGTCATACATTCAATTAAAGTTGGGCCACCGCCATTACGTGCACGTTCAACAGCCTCTTCCGCTGCTTTATATACCGCTAGTAAATCTTTTCCATCTACTTGAACTCCCGGAATGTTATATGCTTTTGCACGATCAGCAATAGAATCACAACTTGAAGCATATTCAAATGTAGTTGCTTCACCGTAACCATTATTTTCAGCGATAAAAATAACTGGTAACTTCCAAATCGCCGCTAAATTAACCCCTTCATGGAATGTTCCTTCATTATTTGCTCCGTCACCGAAGAAGCAAATACTTACATCTTTTGTTCCTTTATATTTAGCTGTTAATGCTGAACCGCAAGCAAGTGGGAAACCCCCGCCTACAATGCCATTCGCACCAAGCATTCCTTTATCTAAATCGGCAATATGCATGGAACCGCCTTTACCTTTACATAATCCTGTCGCTTTCCCGAAAAGTTCAGCCATCATACCATTTAAATCACACCCTTTTGCAATACAATGTCCGTGACCTCTATGTGTACTTGTAATACTGTCACTATCCGTTAAGTGGGCACATACACCAACTGCTACCGCTTCTTCTCCAGCATATAAATGAACGAAACCTGGTAAAACACCTTGCGCGAACAATTCATGTACCTTATCTTCAAATTTACGAATCTCTAACATTTTTTCATACATCCAGCGAGCTTGTTCTTTCGTAATTTCATTCCCTTTACTTTCAGTTGTTTTTAACATGTCCAGCCCTCCTATTTTCTTGTTCATCTTTTATATTGCAAGAAGCGTGCCAAACTCTAACCTTGATTTAATAGACTTTCTCTTCTTTTTAAAAATAAAAAAGTGGACAAAGCGAGACAGCTGTCTCGCTTTGTCCACTTTTGTTCACCTTACTAGAGAATCATTCCCTTATTCACTATCAAAACTTTTTTGTAGTTTCCGGATGTAAATAATTTGACCAATATGATACGCATTATGAGTAGTTACATTACCTAGCACTTCCCACCACTTCGCGGATACAGGAAATCCAACTACATCACTTTCAACCTTGTCTTCATTAATGAGATTTTGCCATTGTAACAATTTCTCTAATAATTTTTCCCTTAACTCTTCGAATGTTTGATTATCTGATAGCATAAAGCTTTTGTTATTGTCACCAATAGCGGGTACCGCATTAACATTTGATTCTTTATACCTAGTTTGCCACGTTGAGTTCCAATACAGTAAATGTTGTACAATTTCTGCTATACTATTACTCTCTTCATTCGGTTTCCAGAAAGCTTCTCTCTCAGATAAATCCTTCACTGCATCTGAAAATGGCATATACCAACTAGGATCATTCGCATTTGCTAACAACTGATCTGCTAATACGTCTTTCACATGGACCATTTTTCTTCCCTCATTTCATTGGCTTATATAATACTTACTTCTCTATATACGCTGAGTCTACACAATTCCCTTTTTAAATCATTCCAATACATATATAAATGAAAAAACTAAAGCACTTTATCATATAATCTTATTAAAACAACATGTATCATTAATAGATTTTATTCCTATAACTCGTTATGATAAAAGAAAAAGAAAGCGAGCGACCAATGAATAAAAAAATCGCGGTTATTACAGGAGCCTCCAGTGGATTCGGACTATTAACGACACTTGAACTAGCAAAAAAAGACTATATTGTCATTGCTACAATGCGAAACCTTGAAAAACAAGTAAACTTACTATCTCAAGCTACTAAACTAAACTTACAACAAAACATAAAAATTCAACAATTAGATGTAACAAATCAAAACTCTATACATAACTTCCAATTGTTTTTAAAAGAAATTAATAGAGTAGACCTCCTAATAAACAATGCAGGATATGCAAATGGAGGATTTGTAGAAGAAATTCTAGTAGAGGAATATCGTAAACAATTTGAAACGAATCTTTTTGGCGCTATATCAATCACTCAGCTTGTTTTACCATATATGAGAGAACAAAAAAGTGGAAAAATCATTAATATAAGCAGCATTAGCGGCCAAGTTGGATTCCCTGGTTTATCTCCTTATGTATCTTCAAAATATGCATTAGAAGGCTGGAGTGAATCCCTTCGCTTAGAGGTAAAACCTTTCGGAATTGATGTTGCTTTACTTGAACCAGGTTCTTATAACACAAACATATGGGAGGTTGGTAAACAACTAGCTGGAAACCAATCTGATACAACATCTCCTTACAAAGAATATATGGATAAAATACAAAAACATATTAATAGCGGTAGTGATACATTTGGTAACCCGATAGATGTTGCTAATAAAATCGTTGAAATTGCTGAAGCAAAGCGTACTAATTTACGATATCCAATTGGAAAAAGTGTGAAATTTATGATTTTTGCGAAGAAGATTCTTCCTTGGAGATTGTGGGAATTTCTTGTTTTGAGGAGTTTTAGGAAGATGTAAATAAAAAGAGTAACTATCAAGATAAATAATGGTGGCTACTCTTATTAAATATTCATCATTAAAAACCCAAACGATATCAATATGTAGAAAGAGGATCAAAATAAAACAACATTGAAACCATAAAAACAAATGCAAAGAATCCAATTATAGAAAGAATATATTCCTTTGTCTCTCTGTTATACTTCCATTCCATCCATACGCGTAATAAGGAAATTGCTCCAAAATAAATAAGTACAACAATTCCTATATTAGCATTTTCTGCTTTGAACAGATAAATAAAACTTAATATAAGATATACGATAAAAAGACCTATTTCTAATTTTACATGTAAACTATTTACATGCTTATATATCCAAACATTGCCCTTTGGCATATTTAATTTTCTTCTTAAAAACTTTTCTAAAAAATACCCTCCAATTATCATACTAATAACTATAATCCAAATAGTAGAGTTGCCCATTGCATTCCCTCCTATTAAATTAATTATATTTTTAATAAAGTAGACTATATAATTTTTCCATGTTTCGATAATGTTTTCATTTTCTTTATGCTTAAGTAGTAGTTTTATCAAGACATGTTTTATGTATTGTACAACAACAATCTATTTCTCATCCTTTTTGTTTCAGGATGTTTAACTTTTTTCTTGCTATTCTTTCATAAGCGAATATGGATAGTACCTATAAAATTAATAGAGCCATTTTTGTAATTGACGGACCCCCCTCCTTTTATTTTCTTACTTTCATTTTCTCCGGCTGATCACTCGGATACGTAGCATTCTTTTTATTTTCAACATCCCAACTAATAATTGTTGCACTATCTCGCCCCAATTGATGATGCACGTGTTCTAAAACATTGTGAACATTTTCTTTAAGCTCTATCTTATTTTCATTCATATCGTTATACAGATTTAATGGCGTTTCATAACGACGTTCCCCACATTCTAATACCCCATCTGTCACCATTACAATTCGATTGTTGCCAGTACGTAATTCACGAATTCCTGATGAATAGCAAGGTACAGGTAATTCAAATGTATTTACATTGCCAATCCATTCGTAAAAATGACGTTGATTTAGTGCGTATTGCCCTAATTTATGTAATTCATCATGAAATACATAAACGAGACAGTCTCCAATAGATAGCCACCATATGTAGTTTTCTTTTCTTACACATAGTAAAAAAGCTGTTTCACCTTTAACTCTTTTGCACTTTTCTTTAAATGAGGAGGATTGAAAAATTGTAAGTATATGATTTGCAACTGATTGAAAAACTGTTTCAATTCGTTCATTCATCATTATTTTTATATTTACATATTCTTTTTCGATTGTATGTATAACTAAATCAACACTTTCTGCGCTATTATGCCCGTCTAAAATAGCTGCAAATTCCCAATCATCATTTGACCAAACTAACGCACCGTCTTCATTCTTTTTTGCTCCGGCACTTATATTCCCACCGTATTTACCAAGTACAATGTCATCATATTGCTTAACTGAGATTTCCCCTAAACACATTTCCGTATTTCCAACCCATGAATATTGGTTATTATTTGTTGTATACATACTCATTTACCATATACTTTCGTATTCTTTCACATAGTTTTTTAATTTCTTCAGAACCTCCATATGGTGCACCAGTCCAATTTGCTACTTCAGTAGGCGACCAAAATTCTCTTGGTGTATCCGGATAACGGGGAATAATATGCATATGTAAATGCGGTACACCATTACCCGAAACAAACGTGTAAATATGTTCTGCACCTTCGTTTTCTGTTAGCGCTTTACTTATTCTACTTGTTATAAGTCCAAATGCTTTCGCCTCATCTTCATTTAATTCAGCAAGACCAGGTACATGTCTTTTTATATCAATCATTACGTAACCGAGATATGTTTCTTCTGTATCCCAATGGACATGTCCAACGTATATAAGATCGTCTTCATAAATAGCGCCACCTGGAACTATAATGTTTCCTTTATGTTTTTCACAAATGAAGCAGTTTTGTTCTGCTGGATTGTTTATTGACATATCCATCACCATCCTTTTTATATATAATATCATAAAAAAAGGAAAAACAGGTTTTTCATTCCGAAAATTCAATCTTTTAAATTAGGAATTTTTACATTATTTCATTTTAATAATTTGCACCTCATTCCTTCTTCAAAACCGCAATCCCCATTCCAATTACAATCCCAATCGCAATTCCAATTACTACATTATCAGTAAATAAGCCAGGTACTACGCCGATTACAACGCCTATAGCGACACCAATTGTCATTGCATTATTTCTTTTTTTATTATTAGCCAAAATAGCATCTCCTCTCATCATTTCTCCCAATTTAATATTTACATGAATGTTGCTATTTCCTAATATATTTTCTATCCCATTTGAAAATTTCCAAAAAATGTACTTTATTACTTTTCCATTCCCCCTATTTAATCCTCTTTATATGAAAGAATTTTCAAGTCACCATTACATCTACATAGGCATTTACTATAAGAAAGATCAGTTATTCATTGAAGGAGGAACGATTCAAATGTATCCTCATTGGAATCCAAATATAAATCAACAATATGCTTACTCCCCCCATCCCGTAAGAAATACGCTGCATCACGATTCTCAATATATGATGCAGCGCATCGCAAGTCTTGAAAGCCAATTAGCGAAATTAATCTCATTAATCGAAGAAAATAATCAATTAATAAAATCAATGGAACAAGAAAAAAATCAAGTTTGTGCACCAGCTGGCGGTTCTGTTATTGTTCGTATGTAATCTTTTCGAACAAAAAAACACACTTTTTATAATAAAGTGTGTTTTTTTGTTATTTTCTTTTTTGATGAAATCCTTGTGTAATGCGGTCTAATATAATCGCGATGACAACAATGGCTAGTCCCGCTTCAAATCCCATTCCGATATTAACTTGTGTTACAGAACGGTACACATCTACTCCTAGTCCTGGTGCTCCTACAAGTGACGCTGTTACAACCATCGATAACGAAAGCATAATACTTTGATTCACTCCGGCCATAATCGTCCCAGTTGCGAGTGGTAATTGTACTTTAAATAGTTTTTGTGATGCTGTGGATCCAAATGCATTCGCTGCTTCAATTAAATCTTCCGGAACTTGTCTAATTCCTAAGTCTGTAAATCTGATTGTTGGTGGCATCGCAAAGATTACTGATGCAATTATGCCAGGTACTACACCTACTCCGAAAAATGTAATCGCTGGTATGAGATATACGAATGCGGGCATTGTTTGCATAAAATCTAATGTTGGTTTTAAAAACTTTGAGAAACGCTCATTTTGAGATGCTAAAATACCGATTGGAATTCCGACAATAATCGAAATAATAACAGACGTAAGTACGAGTGCTAATGTTTGCATCGTTTGTGCCCAATAGTTAATATTTAAAATAAATAACAATCCGATGAGTGTAAAAATAACTAAAGATAATTTTCTCGTTGTGTACCAAATGAAGAAACATAGGATAATAATCATCAATATGGCTGGTATTATTGTTAAAAAATTAGTGAGTAAATCAACGAATCCTCCGATAATATACGAGAATCCTCGGAACAAACCTTCAAAGTTCTCATATAAACTTGCAACAAACGAGTCGACCCATTCCCCTAATGGAATACGCGGTATACTATTCATCGTCTTTCACCTCTTCCTCAATGTTACCTGCAAGAGCTTGAATGACACTTTCACGTTTAATAATTCCTCTTAACCTTTTCTTCTCATCAATAACGGGTAACGGATATTTCATCTCTGCCATTTTTGCATACGTCTCTTCAAGTAAAGTATCTAAATAAACGTGCGGAATATCGTTAAGTAATAAATCAGCAATCGGCCACTGTTTTTGTACTGCTTTACTTGCATCATCTGCGGTTAATATACCTAAAAACTCATACTTTTTGTTTACAACATATACTGTAGAAACGCCCGCATTTCTCATAATTTGCAGTGCCACACGAGGTCCACGGTCAATTAATAAAGTCTCCGGTCGTTTTAATATAGACTCCGCCGTAATTACTTTTCCTAAATTCACATCCGCAACAAATTTTTCTACAAATTCATTAGCAGGGCTCATCATAATTTCTTCAGGCGTTCCAATTTGAACAATTTCTCCATCTTTCATTAATGCAATACGATCTCCAATTCGAAGTGCTTCATCTAAATCATGAGTAATAAATATTATTGTTTTCTCCATTTTATCTTGTAGCTCTAACAATTCATCTTGCATTTCTTTTCGAATAAGCGGATCTAATGCACTAAATGATTCATCCATAAGTAAAACATCCGGATCATTCGTAAGTGCTCTCGCAATACCAACTCGCTGTTGCATCCCACCACTAAGTTGACTTGGATAATTGTCTTTATGATGATCGAGTCCCACTAACTTAAGTGACTCTAACGCTTTTTTCTCTCGTTCCTCTACTGGAACTCCTTGTATTTCTAATCCGTATGCAACATTTTGTAAAACAGTACGATGCGGAAATAGAGCAAACTTCTGAAACACCATACTCATTTTCGTTCTTCTTACTCTTCGTAACTCTTCTTTTCCCATCGTTGCGATGTCTTCACCATCTATGTATATATGCCCCGCTGTCGGTTTGATTAATTGATTTAGCATTCGAACTAGCGTTGATTTCCCGCTACCGGATAAACCCATAATAACGAAAATTTCTCCGGTGTATACTTCAAACGTTGCCTTTTTCACACCAACATTCATTCCGGTCTCTTTTAAAATTTCGGATTTGCTTTTTCCTTCTTTTAATAAAGAAAGGGCTCTTTGCGGGTGTTTCCCAAATACTTTTGTTACGTTTTCAACACGCACCTTTGTATTATCCATGTCACTACTCCTTTTCTACCCATCTATTTACATAGTGTTGCGATTTTACAAAGAAATATTACATAAAAATGACATTCATAAGATTTCTTTAAAATTCTCGTTTCCGTTCATAATAAGAATGCTTACTTATACATTTATTTAAAAAGGCAAACGTTTCTTAGGAGGTTTTCAATGAGAAAGAAAATATGGCTTATATGCCTTGCATTATTTATTACTATGATTTTCACCTCATGTAATGCAACAAATGCAAATTCGAAAGGAAAAATTAAACTTGGTGTAACAAGTTGGAAAGAAAATATTGCAACTGCAAACATGTGGAAAGTGTTATTAGAACAAAAAGGCTACAAAGTTGAACTCATGTATTTAGAAAAAGCTGCAATTTGGACTGGTGTCGCTCGTGGTGATGTTGATGCAAATTTAGAAGTATGGCTGCCTGTTACGGATAAACCATTAAATGATCGATATAAAAATGACATTGTCTTAAAATCAAAATGGTATGAAGGTACAGGGCTTGGCCTTGTCGTTCCTTCTTATTTGAAAAACATAAACAGTATCGAGGATTTAAATGCACATAAAGATGAACTAGATAACAAAATTGTCGGAATCGAACCTGGCAGCAGCCTAATGAATTTAACAAATAAGGCGATGAAGGAATATGATATTAAACTAAAACTTGTCCAATCTTCAGAAGCTGCGATGATGAGTGAATTAAAAAAGGCATATACGAAAAAGAAACCAATCGCTGTTACGCTTTGGAATCCTCATTGGGGTTTTTCAGAATTTGATTTAAAATATTTAAAAGACCCTAAGAAAGTATATGGTGAAAAAGATGACATTTATTACTCCGTTCGTAAAGGTTTCGAAAAAGATCATCCGGATATTGTGAAATACTTTGATAAATGGAAAATGAACGATGAGCAGCTTGGTACGTTAATGGTCATGCTAAATAAAACGAAAGATCCAGAAGAAGCAGCACGAAAATGGATTGAAAAGAATCAATCGTTAGTTGATGAATGGATAAAAGATTAATAAAACAGGCTAGAGAATTCGCATATTCTCTAGCCTGTTTTATCTTATTTTTTCGTAACAACATCATCTACAATCCCATATTCCTTCGCTTCTTCTGCAGTCATAAAATAATCTCTTTCTGTATCATGTGCTACCCTTTCAATCGGTTGCCCTGTTTTTTCTGCAATCATTTTATTAATATCATGCTTTAGCTTTAATATTCTTTTTGCTGTTATTTCGATTTCAGTTGCCTGCCCTTGCGCACCACCAAGCGGTTGATGAATCATAATTTCACTGTTAGGCAATGCAAATCGTTTTCCTTTTGCACCTGATAAGAGTAACAACGCACCAAATGATGCTGCAAATCCCATACAAAGCGTTTGCACGTCTGGTTTAATTAAGTTCATTGTATCTAATATTGCAAAACCTGCTGTCGTTGATCCACCTGGGCTATTAATGTATAAATATATATCTTTCTCTGCATCTTCCGCTTCTAGAAATAATAATTGAGCTACAACACTACTCGCTACTTGATCATTAATTTCTGAACCGATAATAATAATTCGGTCTTTTAATAACCTTGAATATATATCATAGGAACGTTCTCCTAATTTCGTTTGCTCTACTACATATGGAATTGCATTCATTTTAAATCCCTCCAATAATTGTTATGCCGCACAAAGCATACAACTGTAGGAAGAAGAGTTTTTCGCACTGAGTAATAAGACAGGTTGTTTAGTTGGTAACTTCGTAAAATCTATTGTTGGAAGAAGCTTAGTTAACAATTCCGGCCTTTCTTCACGAATAGACGTTACAACAATATCAATATCTTCTGTGAATTCAACGATTTCAAGCCCTTCTTCACTTACAGTTTTCAGCCTATTTCTACTCCGAAATAAAGAAGCTTTCACTGCTCCTTCCGATACAGAACATACTTTAGCGATATCAGCGATACTATATTGAAAAACATCCTTTAATAATAAAATTGTGGATTGTTGTACATTTAATGAAGATAATACTTTCCCTACCATTTCATGCAAATTTGCAATTTTTTCATGTGGTTCTTCGAAAGTAATTTGTTCCCTTATTTTTTCATGAACTGATTTTGACTTTATCTGGTCTAACCAACGATTTCTAGCTATTTTATATACAAGTGTCATGCAAATATCTTTATTACTATATTTTTGAAGAACTTTACAAACTGTTTCTTGGGCGAGATCTTCCCCATCCCATCTGTTTTTCGTTAAAAACGTACAATACCTTTTTAACTCTGCATAATTTTCAATCAAAAAATTTATATTTGAATGATTCATATCGATATCTTTCTTAAACAATTGCGTTACTTTTGTGCACAAAATAACCACTCCTTTTCAGCGCTTACTTAATAAACGATTGATGAAACGAAAAAGTTACGGGACTTATAAAAAAATAATGTTTATGTTCAATAATTCGCGGTCATAAATATGTTATGTACAATTTTACGTGAGGAGGAACAAATTTGCCAAAATTAACAATTGAAGGTGCTGGCACTTTTGATGTGAAAGAAGGAACAAAGTTAGTATTAGCAATTGAAGATAACGGTGTAAACATTCTTCATCGTTGTGGTGGAAATGCACGTTGCACAACTTGTAGAGTAGAAATTATAGCGGGTGATTTCTGTGAAGCGAGTGCGAATGAAAAAAATGCGATGACAGAAAAAGGGATTGAAGATCATTTACGATTATCTTGTCAAATGCGTGTACATAAAGATATAGTCGTTCGTCCGGTACTTACAGTTGAAAATTCAGGATTAGCTGCCGGTCCACGCCCAGCGGAGTAAAATGATGAATTTAAAACAACTTGTTGGCGAATATGCTGCTAACTTTGTAAAAGATGGAATGAACATTGGACTAGGCACAGGATCTACCGTATATTGGACGATACAAAAATTAGGTCAACTTGTACAAGAAGGACTATACTTTCAAGCTGTTCCAACATCAAAGGAAACTGAAGCTTTAGCAAAGCAACTAAACATCCCGCTGATTTCTTTAAATGACGTACAAAGTCTTGATCTTACAATTGATGGAGCGGATGAAATTGATTCCGATTTACAGCTTATAAAAGGCGGCGGTGGCGCATTACTTCGTGAGAAAATTGTTGCCTCCTCCTCTAAAGAACTCATTATTATTGCTGATGAATCAAAACTTGTGGCTCGTTTAGGTAATTTCCCATTGCCTGTTGAAATTATCCCTTTTTCATGGAAACAAACCGAAAGTAAAATTCAATCTTTAGGGTGTCAAACAACGTTACGTATAAAAAATAATGAAACCTTTATTACCGATAATCATAACATGATTATCGATTGTATATTTCCTAATCATATATCTAATCCTGCTAATTTACACGAACAATTAAAAATGATTACTGGTGTAGTTGATTCAGGATTGTTTATAAATATGACAAGGAAAGCGATTATCGGTACTAAAAACGGGATAAAGGAACTATAATGAAAGCTGACTTTTTAAAGTCGGCTTTTTATTATTTTCTTCTTCTCTTTATAGCTATTTATTATGATATACTATGAAAACAAAAACTGATTACACTAGAAAGGACTGAACAATTTGCAATCCAAACTCATAACAAAACTTACAGATTTAGAAACTGCCTTTCACATTCGAAAAGAAGTATTTGTAAAAGAACAAGGTGTTCCTCTTGAAGATGAATTCGATACATTTGATGAAATCGGTGAAGAATGTAAACATATTTTAGTTTATTATAATGAGCTTCCTGTAGGTACAGGTCGTATACGATTTGTTGATGGTGCCGGAAAACTAGAACGCATTTGTATTTTAAAAGATTATCGTACATACGGATTAGGTAAAGTAATTATTCAAACGTTAGAAGAAATTGCCCGTAGCAAAAAAGCTACAAAAGTGAAACTACACGGGCAAACACAAGCTGAAGGATTTTATAAAAAATTAGACTATCAAACTTCTTCCAATGTATTTATGGAAGATAGCATTCCACATATACTTATGACGAAAGTATTATCATAATAGAAAGGTTACTATATGAATTTACATGAAGTATTCTTATAGTAACCTTTTTTGTATCTTATTCGTTTTGAATTATTTTTGGTGGATATTCTAATATCATATCTATAAACTTTCAATTTGCTGGCAGTATAATGTTCCTACCGCTTTCGAGTTATTAAAAACAACGACCCGCAAGATGAAATTCTTGTACAAAAAATTTAATCCCCATGTATTGAGAGTCATACATTCATGTACCTAATAGTGACTTCTATATAAAATTTAAAATTGATACTATTACACCTACCCCTGTATTGCTAGCCAATTTCAAAATTTTTCAAGAGGACTATTTATATAGGTTTTATAATATATAACCTTTACAATTATTTAGATTGCATGATTTGGAATGCGGTATGCTATATTTTTTTCTTTAATGGTATTTGAACCCTCTGAATAAAGATCTATATCCCGTCAATATTCTCCTGTTTTCTCTTTAAAAACCTACCAAGTAGTTTGCTAATTCGGCTAGCTGCTTTTTTCTATATAAAATTAAAAATTATCCGTAATAGTAACACTTCTGCACTTTGTACTATAAATTTTCATATATTGTATTATGCTTGTCCAAAACGTGAGATTATTACTTACGTTATCTAAATGAAAGAAAGGAGTGAAAATATGCTCTCATCTAGTCGTAAATTCACGCACTTTAATTGTGGTGCACAAGCCCCTAGTACACTACCTGCCCTTGGTTTTGCTTTCAATGCTACTTCACCTCAATTTGCAACATTATTCACCCCACTACTATTACCTAGTACAGGGCCAAATCCTAATATTACCGTTCCCGTAATAAATGATACAATTAGTATTGGAACTGGTATTAGAATTCAAATAGCTGGTATATATCAAATTAGTTATACACTAACAATTAGCCTTGATAATGTTCCCGTAGCACCGGAAGCAGCACGATTTTTCTTGACACTAAACTCATCAACTAATATCATTGCAGGATCTGGAACCGCAGTCCGTTCTAATATTTTTGGCACTGGTGAAGTTGATGTATCCAGTGGTGTCATTCTCATTAACTTAAACCCTGGTGATTTAATTCAAATTGTACCCGTTGAAGTAATTGGTACTGTAGACATTCGTTCGGCAGCGTTAACGGTTGCACAAATTCGGTAATAAAAACGCAATGTGAGCCGAAATATATTATTATAGATTCGACACACATTTATATTAAATAAGCATATTTTATTGTATGGTGACTATTTAGTCATACAAATTTAAAGCTTTCATAGGAGCACACTTTAATGTGTGCTTTATTTTTACTTAAAAACTAAAACATTCTCAAATTATATACATATCAAATAGCGTTTTCAATTATTTACGATAGCGGATGTTAACCTTTTGTACAAGCACTTTTTCCTTTTGTTTAATAATATATATTGATATCTCAAAGAAAGGAGAGTAACATAAGTATGGCAAATTATTTTTATAAAGATGGTAAAAAATATTATAAAAAACAATCACATTCGGACGATCAAAAAAATAACTGTTTTATTGAAACCCATACAATTGCTGGTTCTGCAGAAAATGCAAATGGAAATATACCTGTATCTGTTTTCCTTGAAACCACTGCTCCACAAACTGTATTCGAGGATTTTACAAACAATCATAATAAAACATTAATTCAGTTATTCGTCGTCGGCATGAGTGCACCCGTTCAAGTAACTATTCTCACAAGAAAATCTAGTCGCCCAATTACTACAACATTACAACCTGTTCAAACAAAAATATTTCAAGTTGAAGATTTTCAAAGTCTTACTCTTACAAAACAGGAAGGTTCTACTAGTATAGTTAGTTTATTTGTCCAAAAAACATTTTGTATTTGCTGTAACGAGAATAACGATTCATGTGATGAATATTATCAAGATTGCAATTAATAGATTCACTCACCATTAGAACCCCTTTTATAAAGGGTTCTTTTTTTTCACTCACCACATTTTTAAAAACATTTTAGAATCATACTCAACGATTTTTCTATACATTTCTCATTTCTCCTTTTTTATTATATTAACACTTTTGTTTAATTACGGGACTTATCATCATTTAATGGAGGAAAGTAAAATTTATAAAAAAGACGACGCTGAATGGTCTTATCCCTGTCAAGTAGACAGTATTAAAAAGACTAAGCAGCCATCGAGATTCGATATTCTATCGGAGCTCGATGGTTGAGTCGTTTTTGGAAACGTTTATAGTTATAAAAGTAAATATATTCTTCAATTGCTTGTATTAAATCCGCTTCTGTTTTAAAATGATTCAAATACAACATCTCCGATTTAAAATGGGAGAAAAATGACTCGATACAGGCATTATCATGGCAGTTTCCTTTGCGAGAGTGGCTGCCGATGATACCTAAATCTAAAAGTCGTTTGTTGTAGGCATAAGATGTGTACTGGAACCCCTGATCTGAATGGAGAATGGTTCCACGCACATCTCTTTTTTGTGCCAACAATTCAATTGTATCTAATACAAGTTCATTATCATTACGCTTGGATATTTTCCAAGAAACAACTTCGTTATTATAAATATCTTGTACAACAGAAAGATAGCGGAAGCCCTCTTGAAATCGTAGGTAGGTAATGTCTGTAACAAGCGCTTCATTTTGTTGGCGATCTTTGAATTCACGGTTTAAAACATTTGGAAAAGTATTAGAATAATTCCCTTTAAAGAAGCGACGCTTCTTCCGAATAATAGACTGAATGTTAAGCTCACTCATTAATCG